>NZ_JBRAIN010000075.1:0-8456 GCF_052743955.1 Thermodesulfitimonas sp. | reverse complement strand
CCAAGATTCAATCCGTGAACCTTATGGGTTGCTAAACCAAATTATACGAGGAGGTACCAGGAATGTTCTTTTTCCGTTCGCTCGCCGTAATGCCGCCATTACCGCCAGCGCTCGCTAAGCTGGCGGTGCTGGCGAAAAACTTCTGGTGGTCGTGGGAGCCGGGGGCCGGTGCCGTCTTCCGCTGGCTCGACGCGGAGCTCTGGGATAACCTCCACCACAATCCTATTGCCTTCCTTCTGTCGCTCCCCCCGGAAAAACTCACCGAGGCGGCCCAGAACTCGGAGTATATGGAAATTTACGAGGAGTGCTGCGCCCGCTTCGAAACGTACCTTAATCAGCCAACCTGGTTCGACCAGACCTTCCCGGACAAGAAAGAGCGGGTGATTGCCTACCTTTCCGCCGAGTTCGGGATTCACGAATGCCTGCCGATCTATTCGGGCGGTCTGGGGCTGCTAGCCGGTGACCACCTGAAGGCGGCCAGCGATCTCGGCCTCCCGCTCGTGGCCGTAGGGCTGCTTTATAAATTCGGTTACTTCAACCAGGAGATCAATCCCGAAGGGTGGCAGGAGGCCCGCTACCCGCTGCTCAATTTCTATAAAATGCCCATTACCCCCGTTACCGACAGGGAAGGTCGCGAACTTGAGGTGCAGGTCGAGCTTTCCGGCCAGAATCTCTGCCGGATAGTCTCGCTCAGGATTTGGGAAGCAACCGTCGGGCGGGTAAAGCTCTATCTCCTCGACTCCGACACCCCCCGGAACCGGGTGGAGGACCGGCAGCTCACCGGCAGGCTTTACGGCGGCGACCACGAGATGCGTCTTGTCCAGGAGATTCTCCTCGGCATCGGCGGCGTGCGGGCGCTTAGGGCCATGGGGATCAGGCCGGTGGTCTGGCACATTAACGAAGGACACGCCGCCTTTTCCGTTTTAGAGCGCCTCCGGGAGCTCGTCAGCGAGGGACTGGAGCTCGAAACGGCCCGCGAAGTGGTGCGCGCTTCGACCATCTTTACGACCCATACCCCGGTGCCCGCCGGCCACGACATCTTCCCGCCGGAACTTCTCTCCTGCTATTTCGAACGCTTCTATCACCAGGGAGGCTTGGATTGGCGCGCCTTTCTCGCCCCGGCCTACGATCCGGACCGCCAGGGACACAACATGACGCTTTTGGCCCACAGACACGCCTCTTACACTAACGCGGTGAGCCGCCTGCACGGCGAAACGACCCGGCGAATGTTTTTTCACATCTACCCCGGCATCCCGGAGGCGGAGATCCCGGTAACCACGGTGACTAACGGCGTCCATATCGAAACGTGGGTCGCCCCGGAGTGGGTGGAGCACTTCAACCGTATCGCGGGTGATAAGTGGCGCACGCCCTACAATAGCCCGGAAGCCTGGGAAAAAATCGCGAAGATGCCGGCGGTGGAGATCTGGAGTGTCCGCAAGGAGCTTAAAGCCCGGATGTTAGAAAAATGCCGGGCGCGCCTTTTGGCCCAGCGCCAGCGCTATTTTGCATCGCCCAGTCAACAAGAAGAGATTGAGACTTACCTTCCCCCCGACGTGCTGACCGTCGTTTTCGCCCGGCGCTTCGCGACTTATAAACGGGCCTACCTCCTGCTGCGCGACCGGGAAAGGCTCGCCAAGCTTGTCAACAACCCCGAGCAACCGGTCCAGTTCATCTTCACCGGAAAGGCCCACCCCGCGGACCGCAGCGGCCAGGAGATTATCAAGCAGATCTACGATCTGAGCCAGGAAGAGCCGTTCCGTGGCAAGGTTACCTTTATCGAAGAGTACGATATCGAGCTGGCGCAGTGCCTGGTTCAGGGCGCCGATGTCTGGCTCAATACGCCGCGCCGGCCGCTCGAAGCCAGCGGGACCAGCGGCCAGAAAGCGGTTCTGAACGGCACCGTGCACCTGAGCATCCTCGACGGCTGGTGGCCGGAGGCTTACAACGGTAAAAACGGCTTTGCCGTTGGCCGGGGGGAGGTCCTGCCGGACGACGCAACGCAGGATTACTACGATAGCCTTTCCCTTTACGCCGTGCTCGAAGACGTGGTGATACCCGCTTACTACCGGCGGACCCACGGCGTCCCCCGCGACTGGATCGAAATCATCAGGGAAGGGTGGCGCTCCATCCCCCACTACTTTAATACCGGGCGGATGGTAAAGGAGTACGCGGCGCGCTTCTACGTGCCGCTTATGGAGCGCTACGACCGGTTAGTCAAAGATGATTACGCCGCCGCCCGCCGGGTGCGGGAATTTAAGGAGTACTTAACGCAGAACTGGCCGGCCGTCGCCGTTCTCAGCGTTACCGCGGAAAAACCGGCGCTCCCTGTTGCCGGCCAAACGATCGCCGTGTCGGCCGTTGTGCGCCTCGGAGCCATAAAACCGGAAGACGTGGTGGTAGAAATAATGCTCGGCCGCACCAAAGACTGGCAGCTCACCGAGATGAACGGGTTCCGGATGGAACTGACCGAAGCCTTAGGGGATAACACTTACCGTTTTTCTGGCGCCATCACCTTAACCCAAGGGGCGCTCGGCTACACCGTGCGGGTAAGACCGGAAGACTCTATCTTCGTGCACCCCTTTGAGCTGCCACTTATCGCCTGGGCGCCGGAGTTTTAGGCCTATCCGGGAGAGACGGGGCAAATGGTATCTTGGCACCGGCTTCGCGCTTCCCTTGTCTTAGGCGCTATTACCATTTTCTTTGCTTTGGCGACCGCCACGCCGGCCCTTGCTGTCCCAACCGCCCTGGTCGTCAACGGGCGGCCCCTACAGCCCGACGTTCCGCCGGTTTGTGAGAACGGGCGCCTTCTCGTGCCGCTCCGGACAGCCGCCGAAGCTTTGGGCGCCACCGTAACTTACGACGCCACCGCCCGCACCGTTACCGTAAAGAAACAAGGGGCCCTGATTACCCTCGGCGTAGGTGCGGCGTGGGCCCGGGCGGGTGACCAGACCCTCACTCTCGAAGTGCCCGCCCAAGTCGCGGGCGGGCGGGTCTTGGTCCCCTTACGCTTTCTCGGGGAGGCCCTTGGTGCGTACGTCTCCTGGAACCCCGTAGCGCAAGCGGTTTACCTTAGCGACAGCCTTCTCGGCCTGCCCGGCTGGAGCCAGCCTCTGGGCGGCACGCCACCGGTGGTCTTCCGGGACGGCGAGGAGGCTGGGGTGAGGCTCCTCTGCCCCACGGCCGGTTTTGTAACGGCCGAGGCGTGCGTGGATATCACGGCGCGGGTGCAAACCGCCTTCACGGAACTTATCGCGGTAGTGGAAAAAGAGGGCGAGCGGAGCGACCAGCCGGTGGCGGTCCGCAACGGGCTGGCAACCGGCCGCGTCTGGCTGCCTTTCGGCCCCGGCGACTACCGGGTCACCCTCTGCAGTCCGCCGGAAAACGATACCTTGGCAGGGCGCGTACAATTCAGGGTTCGTAACCTCGGCCGGACGGAACTCCGGTATTTAGTGCCCACCGACTGGATCGACTGGGACCACCCGGAAATCCTCAAGCTTGCCCGGCAGTTAAAGCGGGATAAACCCTGGGAAACCGTCCTGGCCGTTCACGACTGGGTGGCTAAGGAGATCACCTACGACACTGCGGCCGCCCGCTTGCCGCGGATCCCCCATAAGCGGGCTTCGGAAGTTCTTTTTACCCGCAGCGGGGTCTGTGAAGATTTCAGCCGCCTCTTCGCCGCCCTTTGCCGCGCTAACGGCATCCCTGCAGCCGTCGTGCGCGGCCTCGCCCGCCAGGAAAATGAACCCTGGCCCCCTCAGCCGAACCATGCCTGGAACGAGGTCCTGGTTAACGGCCGCTGGATCACTGTCGATGTCACCTGGGACGCCGGCCACCTCGATGATGGCCGGTTCAACCGCGAATTCCGCCGGGACTATTTCGATCCGGACCCCACCCGCTTCGCCTTAACCCACCGCAAGAGCGCCTTATAAAGTATAACCTCTTTCCCCACCGACCAGCAAAAGCTTTTGGAAGCAGGAAAACAGACCGGGGTTATAGAAGTAATTATTGTCGAATAACAGAAAATGTTGCCAAGTGCCCGCTTGAGGTTGGTGTAGCGTTTGCTTCTTAAAGGCGTTCTCGCGGCCCGGGCAACTTAGAGGTGAAAGTCATGCATACGTCTAACAGCTGGAAATTTAAGTTGGTGCTCTTGCTGCTACCTATCGCCGGCGTCGCTTTTCTGGGCACCATAGCCGCCTTTTTTCTTTCAAAAAGCGACATTTACAAGCTTATTGAGTCGAAACTGAGATCCGACTTAGCTATCGGTTACACCCTGATAGACCAGCTTTATCCCGGCCCCTGGGTAGCAAAAAACGGTAAGCTTTACAAAGGCGACGTTTTGATGAACGGCAACTATGTACCAGTAGATTTGGTATCGCACCTCACCGGTGACACAGCCACTATCTTTTGCGGGGACGTGCGGGTAACCACCTCGGTACGGGACGAGACCGGTAAGCGGCTCGTGGGGACCAGAGTGGCCCCCGCCGTGGCAGAAAGGGTCCTGAAGCAGGGGCAGAACTACTACGGCCGGGCGAAGATCGTAAACCGGTGGTACTTGACCGCCTACACGCCGTTACGTGACTCTACCGGCAGGGTGATCGGCATTTGGTACGTGGGGGTGTCGCTTTCGCAGGCGAATAAGCTCGTGAAGAAGGCCACCCTAGGTATTGTGGTTGCCGGTTTAGTTTCCGTTTTTTTCGGAACGCTACTCTTGCTGCCGCTGTTACGACAGGAACACTACCTGGCCACGCACGACCCGACGACCCGCCTGCCGAACCGCTACGCCTTTGAAAGGAGGCTTACCAAAGCGATAAACCAGGCGAAACGGGGCCAGGAAAGCGCTTTGCTCTTTATGGATATTGACAACTTCAAGTTTATCAACGATGCTTTCGGCCATGATATAGGAGATAGGCTGCTGACCACCGTGGCCGCCGCGCTCCAAAAAGAGCTCCGACAACAGGATTTCCTCGCCCGGTGGGGCGGCGACGAGTTTGTGGCGCTGGTGGAGGCAAACGGTGATCTGGAAGCGAAAGCAGTAGCCGAAAGGTTGCGCCAAGCCGTGGAAGGGCGCGACTTCCACCTTTCCCCGCTCAATTATACGTTTCACCTGAGCCTCAGCATCGGCCTGGTAATGCTTAACAAAGAAAGTACCGCCGACCCGCAGAAGTATCTTTCCGCTGCCGACATCGCCCTTTCTATGGCTAAGGAAGAAGGTAGGAACAAGGTCGTCTGCCTGACCGGTTTAGACGATCCGGCAAGTGAGCAAAACAAAATAAACCGGACCGTAGCCCTCATCAAGCGGGCCCTTAAAGAAAACCGCTTTGTTCTTTTCTTACAGCCCATAGTAGAACTCAGTACGGGCAGGGTAGTCCATTACGAAGCCCTTATTCGCCTAACCGGAGAAGACGGAGCGTTGATTCCCCCCGGAGCCTTCCTACCGCTGGCGGAACGCTTTGGGCTGATCTCCCAGATCGACCGCTGGGCGATTAATTCGGTTTTCAATATCCTCCAGGCACACCCTGAATTAACGATTTTTGTAAACGTTTCCGGTATTAGCCTGGCCGATGACCAGCTCTTGGCATTCGTAGAAGCAATGCTCCGCGAAAAAGGCGTCAGCCCTTCCCGCATTGGTTTCGAGATTACCGAAACTGCCGCCATGCGGAACTTTACGCAGGCCAAGCTTTGGATGCGCCAGCTCAAGGCCTTAGGTTGCCACATCGCCATTGACGACTTCGGTTGCGGCTGCTCCTCGTTCTGTTATCTCCGGGCGCTGCCGGCGGATTACTTGAAGATCGACGGCAGTTTCGTCCGGGATATAGATACGAACCCTACCAACCGCGCCATCGTCGAGGCTATGAAGACGGTAGCCCACACCCTCGGCAAAGAGGCCATCGCCGAGTTTGTGGAAAACGAGGCGGTAGTGGCAATTTTGCAAACCTACGGCGTTCGGTATGGCCAGGGTTACCACCTGGGCAGGCCCGCACCGTTTGCCGAAGTTCTCGCCGGCAGTCCGCAGGAAAAGGCTTCAGCCACGTAGCCGTCGTTGGCGACGTATGATAGCTCGCTCTGCTTCTGCCCGTAAGCAGAGCGATTTCTAACTCCGGAGAAAAGTTACCGGGTCGTAAGGAGTCCCGTTCACCCGCACCTCAAAGTGGAGGTGGGGCCCAGTAGAGCGGCCGGTATTCCCCACCGCAGCGATAACTTCGCCAGCCGTAACTGTCTGCCCGGGAACGACGTAAACCTCATCACAGTGGGCGTAGCAGGTTGTACGCGCATCGTCGTGCTGGAGAATCACCAACAGACCGTAAGTTCCTGTCGGGCCAGCATAGATAACCTGCCCTCCCGCAGCGGCCCGCACGGGCGTGCCCGCCGGGGCAGCGATATCTATCCCCTCATGCGGCCGCCCGTCCCGCAAGCCGAAAGGCGAAGAAATTGGGCCTGGCACCGGCCAGCTCAAGGGTTCGCGGTCCCCGCGGTCTTGAGTCTCCGGAATTTCCGGGGATATAGGTACCAACAACTCGGCGCCGACAAGCAGGGGCGCGCCGGCATCGAGACCGTTCGCCCGCACTATCTCTTCGACCGGCACCCCGTAGCGACAGGCAATATCCCGGAGGGTATCGCCCGGAACGACCCGGTGGCTAAGTCCGCCCGCTGGTACTAACAAATACTGGCCCGCATAGATCGGGTCGGAAAGCGATAAGCCGTTTGCCCGCGCGATAAGCGCCGCACCAACGCCGTAACGCCTGGCAATCCCGCAAAGGGTGTCACCGGCCGCAACCCGGTAGCAGGTTGGTAGACCCAGAACGGGAAGCGCCGGCTCGGGCGGCGCGCCGAGCCACTCGTCAGGCTGGGCAACCGCCCGGCCGCTACAGAAAACCGCCGTAAGCAAAAAAACGCAGATGGCAAAGAAAAAACTGCTCCGGCGCATAATTGCCTCTGTAATGGTAAAATATACTAAGAATAAAATTGCCGGAACAGCTTCTTTTTATACTTTTTATACCTTAAAATTGTGTACCGTTACCAAGGATTCTCTCAGGCGGGAACCTCTTTTCAATTAGCCTAAGTTAGCGTCACGGCGGGGCCCAATGAACTCCAGGTCAACCTTATCGCCACTCACCTGCTTGAAAGCCTGGAAATTCCGTAGCAGGTCGGCGTTGCTCCGGGTGCGCCTGATCTCCTCAAGAAGGTGCTCCATCGCCTCCCAGGGCGTCATCTGGTTGGTAGCCCGGCGGAAGTACCAGACGAGCTCTAACTCCTCCCGCGAAAGCAACAGCTCCTCCTTGCGCGTGCCGGAACGCTGCACGTCGATCGCCGGGAAGACCCGCCGCTCCGCCAGGCGCCGGTCGAGAACCAGCTCCATGTTACCGGTTCCCTTAAACTCCTCAAAGATGACGTCGTCCATCCGGCTGCCCGTTTCGATCAGCGCCGTGGCTAAAATTGTAAGGCTGCCTCCCTCCTCAAGTTTCCGCGCCGCCCCAAAGAAGCGCTTTGGCTTATGCAGCGCTGCGGGGTCAACGCCGCCCGACAGGGTACGCCCGCTCGGCGGCACCACTAAGTTGTGCGCCCGCGCCAGGCGCGTGATGCTGTCAAGCAAAATCGCCACGTCGTACTTGTGCTCGACGAGGCGTTTGGCGCGCTCGAGAACCATCTCCGCCACCTTGACGTGGTTTTCCGGCGGCTCGTCGAAGGTGGAGCTCACCACTTCGGCCCGGACCGAGCGCTCGATATCGGTAACCTCCTCCGGGCGCTCGTCGATGAGCAGGATGATGAGGTGGATCTCCGGGTGGTTGGTGGTGATGCTGTTGGCGATCTCCTTTAAAAGTGTGGTTTTACCCGCCTTGGGTGGCGCCACGATGAGCCCGCGCTGACCTTTCCCGAGAGGAGAGATCAGGTCGATGATCCGGGTTGAGAATTTATGGGGCTCGGTTTCCAGGCGAATCCGCTCGTAGGGGTAGAGAGGGGTGAGGCTATCGAAGTGAATCCGTTCGGCAAGTTCGGTAGGGTCGGTATCGTTCACCCTTTCCACCCGCAGGAGGGCCAGGTACCTTTCCCCCTCCTTGGGGCGCCGCACCTGCCCGGCCACCAAATCCCCGGTGCGCAGGTCGAACTTCCGGATCTGGGACGAAGAAACATAGATATCTTCGTTCGAAGGGAGATATTTGAAGGGCCGCAAGAAGCCGTAGCCGTCGGGAAGAATCTCCAGAACCCCTTGTGCATACATCACTCCCTCTTTTTCCATCCGCGCCTTCCTTATCTCGTAAATTAATTCCTGTTTCCGTAGCCGGTAGTAGCCGGGGATCTCAAGTTCCTTCGCTATCTTGTAAAGCTCGGCCACGGTTTTTGACTCAAGGTCGTTACCTGGATACAATCCTTTTCACTCCTTGCTCTTAAGTTTTTACTTTATGACGAGGTCTCTGAAAAACCAGCTTAAAAAATAACCCATCATTTCTGAAGGGATA
>NZ_JBRAIN010000074.1:0-8647 GCF_052743955.1 Thermodesulfitimonas sp. | reverse complement strand
CCGGCCAAGGCACTGCGTGAGGTCGAGCGGGTACTTACGCAGACAGGTGGAAGCGTAGCTATTACCTTAGGGACGAACCAGGCTTTCTTTAGGGTAGACTCGGTTGAGATAATAACCCGCCTTATTGAGGGTCGCTTTCCTGAATGGCGTGGTGCTGTGCCGCAGGGGCCGCCTGTCACAGCGGTAAAAGGATCACTCCCGCAGTTGATTAGGGCGATCGAGCGGGCGCAGGTGCTGGCTGTGGGGGAGACGCCTACGGTGCTTATTAAGGTCGCCGGGGGTGTAGTAAGCCTAGAAGCACAATCGGAGTACGGGGGAATAAAAGAAACGGTCCCTCTGGAAGCCAGCGGTGATGATTTAGAGATTGCCTTCAATGCAAGCTACCTCTTGGAAGCTCTGCGTGCTGCTGCTGGAAACAGTGTCGAGATTGCCTTCAGTGGGAAGATCGGTCCGGCGCTCGTCCGCGTAGCAGAGGTACCTGCCTACCTGGGGCTTGTCCTGCCACTGCGCTTAGTTTAAAATCTACACGGGCGAACGGCGCGTGCGAGTAAAGGAAGTTCGGCTCCTCAACTTCCGCAACTACGAAGCGATACGCTTCGAAGCAGGGCCGGGGAGGAACATCATTTACGGTGCTAACGGCGCAGGTAAGACAAACCTCCTCGAGGCGCTTTACTTTTGCTTAAGCGGTAACTCCTTCCGAACTTCACGGGAGGAGGAGGTGATCGGGCCAACAGGGAGTAAGGCGCTACTCTACGCGATGGTTGCAACTAAAAATGGGGACGTGGAAACAGGAGTGGAGATTACACCAGTAGGAAAGCGTCTAATTCTTAGTGGTAAGGAGACTACCCGTGAGGTATTCCCTGGGAGAGGCAGTCTTCTCCTCTTTACCCCTGAGGATCTACTTGTGGCCGTCGGCTCTCCTGGCGACCGGCGCCGCTTTTTCGACCGGCTTTTTAGTGGTCTTATCCCGGGCTACCGGGGAGCGCTACGCGCTTACAGCCGGGCCCTTGAGCAGCGGAACACCCTTCTCCGAGCTTGTCGTAGTGCCAGGAAACCACCGGAGGATCTTAGTGTCTGGACGGAGGCTCTAGCAGAGGCGGCGAGTAGTCTCTACCACCTTCGTTTAAAGGGCTTATCGCTTGTAGCACCAGCAGCCGCGCGGTGCTTCCGGCCTTTAACGGGCAAAAAGCTGGCTATTCGTTACGCTAGCACGGTGCCTCTCGGAGCGGACGAAGCAGCGATCAAAGAGCAAATTCTAGCGGCATTGGCGGCCCTGCGCGCTGATGAGCTAAAATGTAGGCAGACGCTCGTAGGACCAGCACGCGACGATTATATCCTTCTAGTAGAGGATAAGCACCTGCGGCGCTATGGTTCCCGCGGCGAACAGCGCGCGGCTGTCCTTGCCCTCAAGCTAGCCGAGGCGGAACTCCTAGAAAAGGAACGCGGCGAAGACGTAATCTATCTTCTTGATGATGTTTTTTCGGAACTTGATGATGACCGGCGGTTGGCGCTACTCAGAGCAACCGCAGCGCGCCAAACCTTTATTACCACTACCCAAAGGCTACCACTTGGCGAGGCCACCTTCTTCCAGGTGCAAAACGGTATCATCACTCCCGAGCACGGCGCCAACGTTTAAAGAGCCGCGAGGACGGTTATAAAGTAACCTAAGGAAGGGGTTTTAAAAAATACTACTCCACATTGGCAACGGCACTGTGATCTCGAAAAACGAGTTAGTGGCAATCCTAGCTTATGATACTGCCGGTTCTTCAGCCACCCGGAGCTTTCTACGGTCTACGCGTAGCGACGGAAGGCTTATTGTTTTGACCGAGCAGGGGAAGGAGCGGTCAATAGTAATTACCACCGAGCGCATCTACGTTACCGGAATCTCTTGCCAAGCATTAAAGCGCCGGGCGGAGAGCGTTCTACCAGAGGAGTAGATAAGCTACGTGCTGCACGCTTTGCTCTAGGCTTTACTCTCTCGTGCTATAATATAGGGTGCAAATGCCCTTACGCAACGCATTTTCCAGAAAGGAGATACTATATTGCCTCAGGAAAGAGACCAGCTCGCTTACGGTGCAGCACAGATACAGGTTCTGGAAGGTCTTGAGGCGGTCCGCCGGCGTCCGGGCATGTATATCGGTAGCACGGGACCGCGCGGGCTGCACCACCTCGTCTACGAGGTGGTCGATAACAGCATTGATGAAGCGCTAGCTGGCTTCTGCACCGAGATAAGGGTAACCATCACGCTGGAGAATACAGTCATCGTCAGTGATAACGGGCGGGGGATACCAGTCGATATCCACCCCCAGGTCGGGCGACCGGCGGTAGAGGTTGTTCTGACAATGCTTCACGCCGGCGGTAAATTTGGCGGGGGCGGCTACAAGGTTTCGGGTGGTCTCCACGGCGTGGGTGTCTCTGTGGTCAACGCGCTTTCTGAGTGGCTTGAAGTGCGCGTGCACCGGGAAGGAAAGGTATGGTACCAGCGCTTTGAACGGGGTGTTCCCGTCACCGAGTTGAGGGTAACCGGGACCACGAATACCACCGGAACGACCATTCACTTTAAGCCCGATCCTGCCATTTTTGAGGAAACGGTCTTCAGTCAGGAAACTCTTGCCCAGCGCTTGCGAGAGCTTTCTTTTCTTACGCCTGAGGTGCGCATAATCCTGCGGGACGAGCGCGACGGTTCCGAGCAGGAGTTTTTTCACCGTGGCGGGATTAGAGACTTCGTTCGGTATCTTAACCGTAGCCGGGAAGTCATCAACCCGGAGCCGATCTATGTTGCGCGGCAGCAGGCCGGGGTATGGGTAGAGGCGGCCCTGCAGTACCATGACGGGTACCACGAAAGTATCTTCTCTTACGCAAACACCATCAGGACGGTAGACGGGGGCACGCACGAGGCCGGCTTTAAGGCGGCCCTCACTAGAGTGGTGAACGACTACGCGCGCAAGTTCGGACTTCTAAAAAACGGCCAGACTCTGGCCGGCGAGGATATCCGTGAGGGTCTTACCGCTGTGGTTAGCGTGAAGGTGCCCGAACCGGAATTTGAAGGGCAAACAAAGACCAAACTCGGTAACACCGAGGTCCGGAGCATTACCGATACCGTAGTTGCCGAGGGCCTAAGTACCTTCTTTGAGGAAAACCCTGGTCTTGCCCGACGTCTTATCGAGAAGGCGCTCGCGGCAGCGCGAGCCCGCGAGGCAGCGCGGAAGGCCAGAGAGTTAACCCGCCGTAAAAGCCTCCTGGAAAATACTACGCTCCCCGGAAAGCTCGCTGATTGCTCAGAGCGCGACCCGGCGGCCGCCGAGCTCTACATCGTGGAGGGTGATTCGGCAGGCGGCTCCGCCAAACAGGGCCGCGATAGGCGCTTTCAGGCTATTCTACCCCTCCGCGGCAAGATCATTAACGTGGAAAAAGCGCGTTTTGACAAAATCCTCGGAAACGAAGAAATTAGAGCCCTAATTACCGCTATTGGTACCGGCATCGGCGACGACTTCGATATCGCCAAGGCTCGCTACCATAAGCTTATCATCATGACCGACGCCGATGTTGACGGCTCACACATCCGGACGCTGCTGTTGACCTTTTTCTACCGCTACATGCGCCCGCTGATCGAAGCCGGTTACGTTTATATCGCGCAGCCCCCGCTTTACCGCCTCCGTAAGGGCAAAGAGATCCGTTACGCTTATAACGACGCCGAGCTGGAGCGTATGTTGGAACAGATGGGGCGGACCGGTATTGCCATTCAGCGCTATAAGGGCCTTGGTGAGATGAATCCGGAACAACTCTGGGAAACAACTATGAACCCCGAGCACCGGGTCATTTTGCAGGTAAGCCTTGAAGACGCCGTCTTGGCCGACCAACTCTTCAGCACTTTGATGGGGGACGAGGTAGAGCCGCGGCGGGAATTTATCCAGCGCTACGCCCGCTACGTGCGTAATCTCGATGTGTAGTTTGTGTAATTACAGTAAATATTGTAATTACACATAATAACAGACGGTGAAAATTGAAAGGAGCGCGGTCTGTTGCCAGGTAAGGTAATTCCGATCGATATCGGCGAGGAGATGCGCCAGTCCTACCTCGACTACGCGATGAGCGTTATCGTGGGCCGGGCGTTGCCGGACGTGCGCGACGGCTTGAAGCCGGTTCACCGCCGTATCCTTTACGCGATGCACGACATCGGCATGACCCCGGACAAGCCCCACCGGAAGTCGGCCTACATCGTGGGTGAGGTGTTGCGACGCTACCACCCGCACGGGGACGCGGCGGTATATGATGCTTTGGTGCGCCTCGCGCAGGAGTTTGCCTGCCGTTATCCTCTGGTAGACGGCCAGGGAAACTTCGGGTCCGTGGATGGGGATGCCCCGGCGGCGATGCGATACACAGAGGCGCGGCTCTCGCGCCTGGCCGTGGAGATGCTCCGGGATATCGGCAAGGAGACTGTCGATTTTATCCCTAACTACGATGGCACCACCCAAGAGCCGGTTGTTCTCCCCGCGCGGGTCCCGAACCTTCTCATTAACGGGTCAGCAGGGATCGCCGTTGGCATGGCGACCAACATCCCGCCACACAACATCGGTGAGGTAGTCGATGGCGTTCTAGCGCTCATTGCCAATCCGGAGATTACTCTTGAGGAGCTGTTGCGAATAATCCCCGGGCCGGACTTTCCAACCGGGGGGATTATCCTGGGACGCGAAGGCATTCGGGCGGCCTACGCCACGGGGCGGGGGAGTATCGTGGTGCGCGGTCGCGCAACAGTCGAGCGTCAGGGCGGCAAGCCAGTGATCATCATCACTGAAATTCCCTTCCAGGTAAACAAGGCACGGCTACTCGAGAAGATTGCGGAACTTGTCCGGGAACGGCGGATCGACGGTATCACCGACCTGCGGGACGAGTCGGACCGGCGGGGTATGCGGATCGTTATCGAGTTGCGGCGCGACATTGACCCGCACGTCGTGCTTAACCGGTTATATAAACACACTCAGCTAGAGGATACCTTCGGGGTGATCATGCTCGCCCTGGTCAACGGGCAGCCGGAAATATTACCGCTGAAGGAAGTTTTACGCCATTATCTCGCGCACCAGCGTGAAGTAGTCACCAGACGTTGCCGTTTCGAGCTCCGGGAGGCGCGTGACCGGCTTGAGATCGTGGAAGGGCTTAACATTGCCCTGGCCAACATCGACGCGGTGGTTGCGCTCATTAAGGCGGCTCCCGATACCGATACGGCCCGCAGGGGTCTCATAGAACGCTTCAATCTGGCGGAGCGGCAGGCGCAGGCGATCCTCGACATGCGCCTCCAACGCCTTACCGGCCTGGAGCGGGAGAAGCTTCTCGAGGAGCTCCGGGAATTGGAGAAAAAGATCGCCTACCTCGAGGAGGTCCTGGCAGACGAAGCCAAGATTTACGGTATCATCCGCGACGAGCTAATAGCGGTAAAAGAGCGCTTTAGCGACCCGCGGCGTACCGAAATAGCGGACGCGAGAATCATCTACCGGCCGGAGGATCTGATTCCTGACGAGCAGGTAGTGGTAACGCTTACCCACCAGGGATATATCAAACGGCGGAGTGAGGCGGCTTACCGGAGCCAGCACCGGGGCGGCAAGGGTGTCACAGGGGTGGAGCCCCGGCAGGAGGATTTTGTCCGCCACCTCTTTGTCGCCGGGACCCATGACTATTTTCTTTTCTTTACGAATAAAGGAAAGGCCTACCGCCTTAAGGTTTACGAAATTCCGGAGGCCGGGCGGCAAGCACGGGGGACTGCGCTGGTGAATCTCCTTCGCATCGGTCCGGAGGAGCGAGTAACGGCTGTCGTGCCGGTGAAGAAATTCGCGCCCCACCGCTTTATCTTTCTAGTTACTAAAAAAGGCGTCGTTAAAAGGATAACCCTTGAAGCCTTCGCCACAGTACGCCGGGATGGGATCATAGCCATTGACCTTGATGCGGGGGATGAGCTCGTTGCGGCTGTTGAAACCGACGGCCGGAGTGAAATTCTCCTGGTAACCCGCCATGGGATGGCGATTAGGTTTTTGGAAACAGCCGTGCGCCCAATGGGACGTAGCGCGCACGGCGTCCGGGGAATGCGCCTGCGCGCGGGGGATGAAGTGGCCGGTGTGGTAGCCGTTACCAACGGAGAAGAGCTGCTGTTGGTTGCGGAGAGAGGTTACGGGAAACGGACACCGCTATCAGAGTTCCGGTGCCAGTCGCGCGGCGGGACCGGTATTATCGCCGCTAAGGTTTCCGCGGTGAGCGGCCGGGTGGCAGGTGTTGAAGGGGTCGGCGAAGGCGATGAGGTGATGATCGTTAGCGCCGCCGGTGTGGTGATCCGCCTGAAGGTAAGGGAAATACCAGTGCTTGGCCGCGCCGCGCGTGGTGTTTTGGTAATGCGGCTGGCTCCCGACGATAACGTTGCTACCCTGGCGCGGGTAGTGGACGAAGCATGAAGCGCTATTGCTTTGCGGCCGCGCCGTTACTTTTGGGGTGTACAGGATTCACCGGCCCAGAGTTTTAGGGGGAAGAAAATGGCCTACAAGATCCTCTGTCCCACAGATGGTTCCGAAACCGCACGTAGAGCGGCTGCCTTTGCCGCAACGCTCGCGCAGCTAATCCCAGAAGCCACCGTTACCGTCCTTACGGTTATTACCGTGCCGCGGCGTTTTACGGGTCGCCATTTTTACTGGCGGGTTAAAGAGCAACCGGAAGCGCTTCAAAAAGAGTTAACGGCGCTTTTCTGGGAAGAGGCCACGCGCATAATTGAAGAAACAGCGACGCTCTTGCGCGCGCAAGGCGTTACAGCTGAGACGGTGATCCGCGAAGGGGAGCCGGCGGCGGAAATCATTGAGTGCGCCCAAGAAGGGGGTTTCAACCAGATTGTCATCGGCGCCCGGGGCTTTGGAATGATCAGCCTTGTCCTAGGTAATGTCGCCTACAAAGTTGTTCAGCTGTCTACCGTGCCCGTGACGGTCGTAAGATAAGCCCGCGGTTATTCATTCGCTAAGAGGGGCCTATTGCTTTTTGTCGAAGAAAAGTTATAAAATTACCCTGTAACCGGCCACTGGTCGGGCAGGGTATTCTTATTTGTTCGGGGAAGATGGGGGGAGCGGCAGTGGAGAAAGGAACCTGGACAGTCAAAAAGGGTTTAGCGGAGATGCTCAAAGGCGGGGTGATTATGGATGTCACCACGCCGGAGCAGGCAAAAATTGCCGAAGAGGCGGGCGCCTGCGCGGTGATGGCGCTGGAGCGTGTGCCGGCTGACATCCGGGCGGCAGGGGGGGTAGCCAGAATGGCGGACCCCACGGTTATCCTGCGGATAATGGACGCGGTAACCATTCCTGTCATGGCCAAAGTGCGCATCGGTCATTTCGTTGAGGCGCAGATCCTGGAGGCACTTGGCGTGGACTACATAGACGAAAGTGAAGTATTGACCCCTGCCGATGACCAGTACCACATCGATAAACACGCCTTCAAAGTCCCCTTCGTTTGCGGGGCACGGAATTTAGGCGAGGCTCTGCGGCGGATCGCCGAGGGGGCAGCGATGATCAGGACCAAGGGCGAGCCAGGTACGGGCAACGTAGTAGAAGCGGTCCGGCACATGCGGCTCGTCATGGGGGAGATAAGGCGTTTGCAGGGGATGCGCCGGGATGAGTTAATACGCGCAGCCAAAGAGATGGGCGCGCCTTACGAACTGGTGCGGGAGGTTGCGGAAACGGGGCGTTTGCCGGTAGTGAATTTCGCGGCGGGTGGTATCGCCACACCAGCGGATGCTGCTTTGATGATGCAACTCGGTGCGGATGGCATCTTCGTCGGGTCAGGTATCTTTAAATCCAAAGACCCCGTGAAACGGGCGCGGGCGATCGTGGCGGCAACGACTTACTATAACGACCCGCAGGTACTCGCCGAGATTTCCAAAGATTTAGGCGAGGCGATGCCTGGGATTGAGATATCAACCATCCAGCCTCACGAGCGAATGCAGGACCGTGGCTGGTGAATTACCGTAGCAGTAATGCAGAAAGGTCGGGTATCCATGGAGACAGAATCTTCGTCCCCGCGGGTGGGAGTACTGGCGCTACAGGGCGCCTTTCGGGAGCACAAATGGGCGTTAGAGCGGCTTGGGGTTAGCGCCCCCCTTGTTTTGAAGGCGGAGGATCTGGCAGCGATTGACGCGCTGATCATTCCGGGCGGCGAGAGCACCACCATCGGTCGCCTGTTAAACGTCTTCGGCCTGATGGCGCCACTCTTAGCGCGTGTTGCTGCGGGTTTGCCGGTCTTCGGAACCTGTGCGGGCATGGTCTTGCTGGCCCGGGAGATCGAAGGTTCGGCGCAGCCCCGCCTGGGCGTGATGGATGTGACGGTACGGCGGAACGCCTTCGGGCGTCAGGTGGATAGCTTCGAGATTGACTTAGCGATTCCGGTTTTGGGCACGACCCCGTTTCGCGGTATTTTTATCAGGGCGCCCTATATTACCCACGTTGGCCCGGGAGTCGAGGTCTTGGCGTCTTTAGGCGAAAAGATTATCCTGGTTCGGCAAGGCAGGCTGCTGTCGGCCTCGTTTCATCCGGAGCTGACCGACGACTTGCGCCTGCACCGCTACTTCGTCGTTAGTGTAGCCGGGCTGGCGCTCCCTGCGGACAGGTAAGCACTTTTTTTGTGCTTC
>NZ_JBRAIN010000073.1:0-8684 GCF_052743955.1 Thermodesulfitimonas sp. | reverse complement strand
CTGCCAGATATCCATAAGGGCGCCATAAAGGTAGCCCCAGGAGAAGCAGAGGAGGGTCAGGCTCCTGTTTCCGGCGTAGGGGAAGGCCGCGCCCAGGATGCCGCCAGAGAGGCCGACGAGCCCCCAACAGAGCATCTGCCAGGGGGTCCAGGGGCCCTGGCCCATAAAGAAGTTGGAAAGCAAAGGAGTCAGCGCGCCGACGCAGAAGCCGCTCCGGGCTCCGAAGACAAAACCGGTTAGCGCCACCAAAAACATAGTTGGCTGCAGGAAGAGCAGCCCGACACCGGTCACGGCCCGGCCGGTAGCGCAGAGGGCAGACAAAACCGCCAGGACGGCGACCTGCCGGGAGTCGAACCCCTTTTTCCCCGCCCCGAATAAAAGCAGGCCGGCGGCGAGGATGCCAGCAAGCGTGGTGTAAAGCGCCCAGTTATCCGTCATCTTTCTTCCCCCAGGCGCGCGCTGGACAGTAGGGGCAAAAGTTTCGCCTGCGCCTCGGCGGGGGTTAGCACCCCGTCGCAGATACCCCGGCAGAGGCGGGCCGTCTGGGGCGCGTAAAAGAAGGACCGCCCCAGCACCGCGTGCTTTTCGCCATCGGCGACCACGCGGCCGTCAGCGAGGAGAACGACCCGGGTGGCGAATTCGGCCGCGAACTCCACATCGTGGGTCACCACCACCACCGCCTTGCCCGCGGCGGCCTCCTGGCGCAAAAAGTCGCCCAACTTGGCCTTCAGGTACAAGTCGAGCCCCCTGGTCGGCTCGTCGAGGAGGATGAGGCGGGGCCGGGTCACCAGCACCGCGGCTAACGCCACCCGCTGCCGCTCCCCGCCGCTGAGGTCCCGGGGGTTGCGGTGGCGGTGGCGCTGGAGCTCCAGCTTTTCTAACAGCGCCGCTACAGCCGCTTCGCTTTCGAGCCCCAGGTTTTTAGCGGTGAAGCGTACCTCATCTTCTACAGTATCTTGAAAAAGGTAGTCGTTCGGGTTTTGCGAAAGGTAGGCCACAAACCGCCTGATCTCTTTGTAGCCGTCGCGGCGCAGCTCCCTGCCCAAAACGGTGATCCTGCCCCGGCCCGGCGCAAGCAGCCCGGCCATGCACCGAAGCACGGTGGTCTTGCCCGCGCCGGTTTCGCCGAGGAGGGCGACGAATTCCCCGGCGCCCACCGTTAGGTTTACCCCTTTCAAGGCCTCCCGCCCCTCCGGGTAGGTAAACCAGACGTTTTCCAGGCGCGCGACGCTTTCCCGGTCGCGCGGCCCTGCGGGTTGCGGCTCCGGGGCGGGATCCCCCGCCGGTTTGGCGCCGGCAAGGCGGGTGCGTAAAAGGCGGCGCCCTTCCTTCACCGTCACCGGGACCGGGCTCAAGGAGAGGCCGGCGAAAAGCCTGGCCACCGGCGGCAGGAAGGGCAGCCCCTTTTTCGCCGCTTCCCGGGCTGCCTCGGCCGGCGTGCCGGCGCAGGCAACCGCGCCCTCCGCCATAATTAGCACGCGGTCAGCGAGATGGAAGCACCGCTCCAGGCGCTGCTCAATCAGGATCACCGTGAGGCCCATCTCTTCGTTAAGCCGCTTAACCAGGTTTAAAATCTCCTCCGCCGCCACGGGGTCGAGCTGCGAGGTGGGCTCGTCGAGGATGAGCACGCTGGGCTGCATCGCCAGCACCGCGGCGAGCGCTAACTTCTGCTTCTGCCCGCCGGAGAGGGTAGGGGTAAAGGCCTTCCGCAGCGGGGTCAAGTTCATAAACCCGCACACCTCCGCGATCCGGCGCGCCATCTCTTCCGGGGGGAGGCCTATGTTTTCCAGCCCGAAGGCGATCTCCGCCTCCACCTGTGTCTGGACGATCTGCTGCTCCGGGTCCTGAAAGACGATCCCCACCTCCCGCGCCAACTTCCGCCGGTCAAGGTTCCGGAGCGGCGTGCCGCGGAAAAGCGCCCGCCCCGCGATCCGCCCCCCGTAAAAGCCGGGGATCAGCCCGGCCAGCACCCTGGCCAGCGAAGACTTGCCCGAACCGGAGCCGCCCGTGACCAGGAGGAACTCGCCCGCTTCGACCGCGAGGTTGAGCTCCTTCAAGGCTGGTTTTTCGCGCTCCGGGTACCAGTAGCTCAGATTTTCGAGCGTAAAAAGCGGCAACGCTTCCACCCCACACTCAGAATGAGCGGCACCGAAAGGTAAAGGAGCACGACGCCAAGCACGCCGAGGGTCGCCCCGTCTCTAATCAGGTAGTCCGCCTCTGGGTAAAAGGTGAACCGGCCGTAACCGTACCGCCAGCCCCAGCAGGCGGCGAGAAGCGCCAAGAAGCTCCCGCCGGCGCAGAGCGCGTCCCTGGGCCGGAAGATATTCCGGCGGTAAACCGAGCGCCGGCCGCTGCCGAAGGCCCGCGCCTGCATCGAGGCGGCGACCGCCAGTGCGTCTTCGAGGGAGGAGAGGAGGAGGATGTTGTAAAGGCAGGCGTAACCCTTCACCTTTTGCTGCAGCCCGCCCGCCTCCAGGTCAACGCCGCGCAGCCGCAGGACCGTGGCGATCCGCTGGAGGTTTTGGGCCATCGTAGGCAGTAGGCGGGTGGCCAAGGTGATAATTAAGACCGACCGGCCGGCGATCCCGGAAAAAAGGTTGAGGAGCCGGTCGGGGTTAAGTACTAAGTTGTAAAGGCAGAAGATGCTCAGCAGCACCAGGAGCCGAAGGCCCGCCACGGCACCGAAATAGAAGGCCTCCAGAGAAACGTCGAGCCTGCCCAAATACGGCACCTGCGGGCCGTGCCAGATGATCGTCTTGCCGGCCCGGATCACCAGGGGGTTGACCGCCATAACCACCAGCATCAGAAAAACACCGGCCTTTAAGAAAGCTTCCCAGGCCCGCACGCCCTCCGCTTCCCTGATTAAAAGCGCCAGGAGGAGGAGCAAAGCCAGGAGATAGAGCGGGTTGGCGAAGACCAGGGCCAGGATGAGCAGCACCGTAAGGTAAACTAAGACCGTGGCCGGGTGAAGGCCCTGCAGGAAAAGTCCTTTATCCCGGTAAAAAAGCTCCGTGAACATCGCTTGCTCCTCTACTTCTGCCGGGCTAAATCCTCCCACCGGGGCGGCGGCTGGCTCATACTCCGGCTGTACCACCAGATCACCCGGTCGCCCGTCTTTACCGGGTGCTTGTCGGCCATATGCATCGGGACCTCGCCGTTGACGGCGTACATCCAGCCGGCCATCCCGCTGTTGGCCTGGCCGGCGATCGCGTCCACAAAATCGGGCCAGGTCGGTTTCATCGCGTAAGACAGGCCGGTGGCGTCAAGCGCTCCTAACGCTGTAACCCCCCAGCGGTTGTCCGGCTTTACCGTCACCGTCGCGGGGCCGAAGAGGAGTTCCCCGTTTTTACCGACCACCGCTATCCCCACCTGGCAGCCTGCCGGCACCGCCGGGGCGGCAGCGCTGCTTCCGGAGGCGGCCGGTTTACTTTCGATCTTGGCGGCGTTGCCCAGCGCGGCAGTCTTCGCGACGGGCGCCGGTGCACCGGCGGCTCTCTGGCCAGTTTGCTTACCTGCTTTTGTCAACCGGTCTGCTGCTGGGGCGGCCTTTTTGGTCTGCCCGCTACCTTCTCCCGGGCTACGGGCAGCCGGAGCCCGGGCTACGCGTTCTGCCAGTGTCTTTGGCGGCGGGTGGGGCGGCAGGACCTTGTGCAGGTAGAAGGCCGGCCCAAGCGTGCCGAGCAGGATCACAGCCACGGCGATAAGATAGGTTAAAACCCGCCGCATAAAACCACTCCCTTAACATCCATAAAACCGATGAATCGGCCCTGGGCAGACCGGCTCGCGCCAGATTCCTCACCGACCGCACTGACGCTCGTCTCCGGCTCTCCGTCCGGCACCGCGCAAACTCGGCGTCTTTGCCTCGGTTGCGCTTGCCGGCGTCCGTGCCGGCATCCGGACTCCGAGCCGTCACCTCGCCAAGTGCGGTTCGCGGCTCGTCATACGGCGCGGCACCGGTCTTGCCGCAGGACCTGCTGTGCCTGTCTAACCCCGCAGGTTAACCGGCCGGGCTGCTATTCGGTGGGTTGCTGCCACCGCGCGTAGAGCCGGTAAAGAACCGTTGCCGCCTCGGCCCGGGTGGCCTCATGTTGCGGCCCGAACCGGGCGTTCGCCCGCCCGGTCACCAGTCCCGCGCGGGCCGCCAGGGCGCAAGCCCCCCGCGCCCAGGAAGAGATGTTAGCGGCGTCACCGAAGCGGGCGAGAAGCGCCGGGACTTCTTCCGCGCCAGGCTGCGCCGCGATCTTCTTTAGCGCTAAGAAGCGCGCGAGTATGGTCGCCATCTGCTCCCTGGTAATGGGTTTATCGGGGCCGAAGCTTTTATTACCGAGGCCGGTAACCAAACCCGCCTCCGCCGCGGCGCCTACCATCCCGCGGTACCAGGCCGCGGCTGGTATATCGGTAAAGCGGGCCGCGCCCGCGGAGGCGGGGGCCAATCCCGCCAGCCGGGCGAGGAGCGCCGTGAACTCGGCCCGGGTGACCGGCCTTTCCGGGGCGAAGCGGTCTTTATCCACCCCGGCGACGAGATCCCGGTTGGCGAGGAAGGCGATCTCCTTTCCGGCCCAGTGACCCTGGGTATCAACGAAGGTTTTGGTCACCGTATCTTCCACAAGGGCGTACTTGCTGAGGTGCTCGGTCCGGAAGAGGATGCTCTTCCCGGCCGGGTCGTAGACGCCGCCGATTTTTTCCCAGCTTTTCTTCTGGTCGTTGTAGTAAGCGGCCTGAAGACGCCCGTCTGCCGCTGCCTTACTTGCGGCTTCGGGCACAGGCAGGGCGAGATAGCAACCCGGGAAAGAGGAAAGGGTTTTCGTCTTGCCCTGGCTGTCTGTGGCCAAGAGGGCTAGGTCGTAAACCGCGCCGGCCAGCTTCTCTGCTGCCGGCAGCGCGGCGGCAAGGGGCTGGGCTTCCGCTGGGGAGAGCTCCTGCGCCTGAATCTGGAGGCGCGCCGCGGCCGCTACTTCGCCCGCTACGGCTTTGAGCGCCTGCGGGGGAAGCAGGAAGACTACCTTCTGGATACTCACCGCAAGCGGCTTCGCTGCGGCGGCCACCTTGGCGAACTGGCCGGGGGTAAGGGTGAGCGTGTTCTCCCCGCTACCGGCGGTGAGTTCGGTGCGGCCGGTGGCGGCGGCCTTCGCCAGCGCCGCCTCCATCGCGCTGTCGTCCACCGCGGGCGGGAGGTGCGGCGCCTGGTAGCCCCCGCCGGCAGTGCGCGCTACCAGGTCTTCCCACTTGGGCGGCTGCTGCTCCATGCTCTTGCTGTAGTACCAGATTACCCGGTCACCGTCTTTCAGGCTGTATTTTTCCGGCCCCACCATCGGGATCTGCCCGTTGACGGCGTACATCCAGCCGGCCATCCTGCTGTTAGCCTGGCCGGCGATCGCGTCGACGAGGATTCCCCACGCCCACTCGGAGGTGTGGTAGGGGAGCCCGGAGGCGTCTAAAAGCCCGAGGGACGTCAGCCCCCACCTGTTGCCCGGCGTGACGGCGACGTAGGCCGGGCCGAAGAGGAGTTCACCGTTCATCCCGACGACCGCTAACCCCGGGGTGATCACGGCGGGGGCGCCGCCGCTGACCGGGGCTTTCACGGTAACGGTGGCGCTGGCGGTCAGGCCCCCGTAAACGGCGCTTACGGTGGTAGTCCCGGCGTTCTTAGCGGTTATCCGGCCCTTGTAAACCGCGTTATCCACGCTCAGGATAGTGGCGTCGGCCGCCACCCAGGCGGCGTAGGCGGTCACGTTGTGCTGGCCGTAGGCATCCTGCCAGACGGCGCGGAGCTGACTGCTCTCGCCGGGGCTAAGGTTAGGATTGGATGGCGACAGGTAAAACTGTTTGTCTAAAAGATTGAGCGCCCAGAGCACCCAAGTGGCGTCCATCGCGTTACCGGAGGTGCCCAGGCTGCCGTCAGGATTCAGCGCCTTTTCCGTTAGGTAATCAACCGGGCTCTTCCCGGCGCTGCTCCGCCACGTCGCGGGGTCCTCGCCCAGCGCTTTGGCCGTGAGGATCGCCTCGCAGGTATCGATCACCGGGTCATCCATCCCGGCGACGAAGCCCCCGTCGGGCTTTTGCTGCCGCCGCAGCCATTCCCGGCCGCAGTAGATCGCCGCCTGTACCGTGGCGTCCTTCTTGCCGGGGTCCAAATAGTGCAGCGTCCGCACCGCTTCCGCCGTCGCCATAAAGTCGGCGTAGAACCCGGCGCCGTCCGCCGAACCCCAGCTTCCGTAGGGCGGTGTGCCCGGTTCAAGGTACTGACTTTCCAAGATGTAGCGTTTTGCCGCTCCGGTGTTCAGCTGGGCGATCAGCCCGGTCCGCGCCAAGATCTCGAAAGCGGGCATATTGCTATAAATGCTTAGCGGGCCGCTCTCCCCAAAACCCTGGCCAGTCTGCCTTTCTTTGAGCGCTTGCAGGAGCCGGGCTACCAAGTCTTCCCGACCCAGCGCTTGGGCGGCTGCCAGGTCCTGGGCGAGGGTCTTCGCCCGCGTCGCCTGCACCTGCGCCAGGTCCTGCTCAATACCGTTCAGCACCGCCGCCGTGAGCGTAACGCCTCCGTGCTGCCAGCCGCTCACGTCCACCCCAGCTTGCTTCAGGACGTAAAAGGCGTACGCGCCCACGCCGGCGTCGGTGTTGACAAAGCCGTTTTGCCGGTACTCCTTGGTGAGGAAGCGCACCGCCTGCGCGGTGGGGAGCAGAGGCGAGTTTTCGGCCGCGGCCGCCCCGCCGGCTAGCCCGGCCAGGCTGCCGAGAAGACAGATAACCACCAGGAAAGCGGTGCAACACCGCTTGCGCGGGTTATTTCTCATGACCTCTCCCACCTTTACTTTTGTTTCCAGGTAAGGGAACCGCATCACCCGAAGGGGGCTTTGAGGCCACGGCAGGATGCTACCGGAAACAAAGAAACCACCTCCCTATCCGCGTAGGTTGGGTTGGTCTGGCGGAACGGGCAGGTCTCCTGGCTCGGGTTCACCGCCGCCGCACGCCTTCCCACCCAGCACTCAACCCAACCTATGTCCATCTTGTTGCCTCTGACGTGGAATTCTTTCGTTGAGTGCTGGGCAGTGGCCTTTTGTGCGGCGCCTCCCCCTCACAGTGGCGGGACCGCGCCGGATTTGCACCGGCTTCCCTTTTAGCCTTTACCGCAGAGTAAAGGACCCGTTCCGACGGTTGCTTTTTTGGCCATAATCTTACCATACCTTGGGGGGACTGTCTATCGCCCAAATCTATAAGCGCTGGCCGGGTTAGAATAGAGAATTTTCCTGTAGAAAAGAGAAAGACTTTCGATTATATTAATGTAGGCGGGGAATTCCGGCCGGTTATTTCCCCGGAAAATTTGCTTTATTAAGAGGTGTTCGAACTGAATTATGGCGCTTCCTAGGGAACTCCCGGTGGCAGAGAAAGTAAGCGATATTCTTTCGGCAACGGAGACTCTAGAGGCCTATGCAGCCTTTGCCGGAGAGGAATTGATCGCGGATCTCCTGCGGCTCGGAGAAGAACTGCGCGGGGTGCGCTTCCAGCAGGTCAACTCCACGCGGCTCGGCGGTGGTGTGGCGGAGATGCTCCGTTCCCTCATCCCGCTGGAGCGAGCGCTTGGTCTTGACGTAAGCTGGGAAGTTCTCACCGGTGAGCCGGCGTTTTTCAATTTTACCAAGCAACTGCACAATTTCTTGCAGGGCCGCCCGGGAACGATCGATATTTTAGGCGTTAAGGCGTACTGGGAGACTAACCGGGCCAATTACCGGTTGGTTGACGAGCACGCGGACGTAGTCCTGATTCATGATCCCCAGCCGGCGGGCTTGATAACCTTCGTCCCTCCGGAGGTGCGGCGGCGGCAGAAATGGTTCTGGCGGTGCCACATCCAGATTGACAAAGAGCGTTGCGTGATGGTTGATTTTCTAAAACCCTTGGTAGAGCTTTACGACGCAGCGATATTTTCGGTGATGTCTTACATCCCCAACTGGCAGGTGCGTTCCTTCATCATCCTGCCGTACATCAATCCCCTCTCCGAGAAAAACCGGGAACTGAGTGAAACAGAGATCCGGCAAGTTTTGGATAAGTACGGTATCGCCGATCCGGCGCGAAAGCCACTCATTTTACTCGTCTCGCGTTTTGATCTTTTCAAAGGGCACCGGTACGCTTTGGAGGCTTTTAAAGAGGTTCGGCGGCAGAAGGAGTGTCAGCTGCTCTTTGTCGGCGGGACGGCGAGCGACGACCCGGAAAACGAACGGATTTTCGCGGCGCTGGCGGAAGAGGTTAAAAAGGTGCCGGATGCTTACCTCCTTAACCTGCCCCCGGATAGTCACCGGGAGATCAATGCGCTCCAGCGGGCCGCTACGGTGATTCTGCAACCTTCGACGAAGGAAGGCTTTGGCCTTACGGTTACGGAGGGGATGTGGAAAGAGAAACCGGTTGTGGCCACCAATGTTGGCGGCATCCCCACCCAGATCGCCGACGGTTACAACGGTTTCCTCGTTGCTCCAGGCGAAGCGGGCGTGCGGGAGATGGCGGCGCGCATTCTCTACCTGCTCGAACACCCGCTGCAGGCGCAGGTGATGGGGCGGCGGGCCCGCGAGACGGTGCGGGAGCGCTTCCTGATTACGCGGGGGCTTTGGGACGAGCTGATGCTCGTGAGGAACCTTCTGCGTTGACTTCCTCCCCAGGGCTTTGGCCCGGGGATTCCTTCAGGCGGTTCGTGC
>NZ_JBRAIN010000072.1:0-8747 GCF_052743955.1 Thermodesulfitimonas sp. | reverse complement strand
GATATCTTCCAAAACGGCCTCCCGGCGGATTTCCGGCTGGTAGGGGCTACGACCAGATTGCCCGAGGAGATCCCGCCGGCGATCCGTTCCCGGTGCGTCGAGATCTTCTTCCGGCCGCTTTCTCCTGAAGAGATCGGCGTGATTGCGACAAATGCGATCCGGCGCCTTGGCCTGGAGGCGGAGGGAGGGGTAACCGAGGTGGTGATGAAATACGCTACTAACGGCAGGGAGGCGGTCAATATGGTTCAGCTTGCCGCCGGGATGGCTATCGCCAAAGGACGGGTGGCCATCCGGGTGGTCGATATGGAATGGGTGGTAACCTGTGGTCAGTACAACCTGCGCCCGGAAAGCAGGATGCCTGCTCAGCCAGCTGTGGGCGTAGTCGCAGAGCTGGCGGTTTGTGGGCCTAATGTTGGCACGGTGCTAGAAATCGAGGCCTCAGCGCTTCCGGCCGAAAAGGGACAAGGGCGACTTACCGTAACGGGGGTGGTAGAAGAAGAACTCCAGGGAGCGGGATGCCGGGTGCGCCGAAAGAGTTCGGTGCGGAGTGCGGTTGAAAACGTTATTACGGCGTTGTGCTTTGTAATGCGTGTCGAACCCGGAAACTTCGACATTCACGTTAACTTTCCCGGCGGGGTGCCGGTGGACGGCCTTTCTGCGGGGGTGGCGGTTGCCACGGCCATCTACTCGGCCCTGACCGGTATCCCAGTGGACAACCGGGTGGCCCTTACGGGTGAAGTTTCTATTGGGGGGAGAGTTCGTCCCGTAGGCGGGATAGTTCCGAAGGTGGCGGCTGCGGTCCGGGCCGGGGCGAACCGGGTGCTTATTCCCCGGGATAACTACCAGCGGCTTTTTAGCGGGTTTCGCGGGGTCGCGGTGGTTCCGGTGGACCGGTTGGAAGACGCTATCCGGGAAGCATTGGTTGACGAGAACAAGGTTGCGGCTGGCGAGGTTTGTCTACGGCCGGTAGTTTCCTTCGGTACCAGTATGAGTTGCAACAACGTCTGAGCCTAAGTTTCCATTTTCGGACTTTTATTACTCCGTAAGGCGTTTATTCCTGTAGCACGCCCCTATCTCCTGTGCTAAAATAAAAATAAAAATTAACTAATAAGAGCGGTTCGCCGTAACGGAGGTGCTACAGGTGGAAGCAAAGACGCGGGTTTTACCGCTTTTACCGCTACGCGGGGTGCTGGTCTTTCCCTACATGGTTATCCACCTCGACGTTGGCCGGGAAAAATCGGTTCGCGCAATAGACGAAACGATGCTGCGCGATCGTTTTATTTTTTTGGCGGCGCAGCGGGACGCCCAGGTTGACGACCCGCAGCCGGGGGATATTTACGAAGTCGGCACGGTTGCCGAAGTCAAGCAACTCTTAAAGCTTCCCGGGGGGACGATCCGGGTTCTGGTGGAGGGGGTGGCCCGGGCGAAAGTTCTCCGCTACGTGGCGGAGGAACCTTTTTTCCGAGTAGAAGTCGAAGAGTTTGCGGAACCCCAGCCGGGTAATAGCCATGTGGAAGCGCTGAAGCGGAGCCTTATTAGCCAGTTTGAGCAGTACGTAAAGCTTTCCAAGCGCATCCCACCGGAGACGGTTGTTTCAATCGTGAGCATCGAGGAGCCGGGCCGGTTGGCGGATATCATCGCGTCGCACCTGACTCTGAAGGTCGAGGATAAGCAGGAGTTGCTTGAAGCGGTAGATATAGCGACGCGGCTGGAGAAGCTCTGTGCCATCATCTCCCGGGAACTCGAGATCGTAGAGCTTGAGCGGCGGATCAACATCCGGGTCCGGAAGCAGATGGAGAAGAATCAAAAGGAGTACTACCTGCGCGAGCAGATCAAGGCGATTCAAAAAGAGCTGGGCGAGAAGGACGAACGGCAGGCTGAGGGAGAGGAGTACCGGGCCAAAATCGCGCAGGCTAAGCTTCCTAAAGAGGTCGAAGAGAAGGCGCTAAAAGAGGTCGAGCGCCTGGAAAAGATGCCGCCGATGGCGGCTGAGGCTACGGTGGTGCGCAACTACCTTGACTGGCTGCTGGCCCTGCCGTGGACCAAGACGACCAGGGACCGCCTCGACATTGCCGTAGCGGAGCAGATATTAGAGGAAGACCATTACGGCTTGAGAGAGCCCAAAGAGCGCATCCTGGAATACCTGGCCATTCGAAAGCTGGCCAAAAGTATGAAGGGGCCGATTCTCTGCTTCGTGGGGCCGCCGGGCGTCGGCAAAACCTCGCTCGGACGGTCGATCGCGCGGGCGCTCGAAAGGAAGTTCGTCCGGATCTCGCTCGGCGGCGTCCGGGACGAGGCGGAGATCCGGGGACACCGGCGGACTTACGTGGGTGCTTTGCCGGGGCGGATCATCCAGGGGATGCGTCAGGCTGATTCGAAGAACCCGGTTTTTTTGCTCGACGAGGTTGATAAGATGAGCACCGACTTCCGGGGGGACCCGTCAGCGGCGCTTCTCGAGGTGTTGGATCCGGAGCAGAACAGCGCCTTTTCGGACCACTACATCGAGATTCCGTTTGACCTGTCGCAGGTGTTGTTCATCACGACGGCCAACTATCCGTACAATATCCCGCGGCCGCTTTGGGACCGAATGGAGATTATCCAGATCTCCGGCTATACCGAGGAGGAAAAGGTTCAGATCGCGGTGCGCCACCTGATCCCGAAGCAGCTCAAAGAGCACGGGATGACCAAGGAGCACTTGACCCTTTCGGAGAACGCGCTGCGGAAGATCATCCGTGAGTACACGCGGGAATCCGGGGTGCGGAACCTAGAGCGACAGATAGCGGCTGTCTGCCGGAAGACGGCGAAGCAGATCGTTTCCGGGAAGGTGAAGCGGGCGCGGGTGACGGCCCAAAATATCGAAAAGTTCCTCGGTATCCCGAAGTACCGCTACGGATTGGCGGAAAATGCTGATGAAGTCGGTGTAGCGACTGGTCTGGCCTGGACGGAAACCGGTGGTGATACCCTCTCTATTGAGGTCACCCTTTGCAAGGGTAAGGGGAACTTGATCCTGACGGGGAAGTTAGGCGACGTGATGAAGGAGTCTGCGCAGGCCGGTTATAGCTTCATTCGTTCGCGCGCGCGGCAGTTAGGGATCGACGAAGATTTTTACGAAAAGTTTGATGTCCACATCCATGTTCCGGAGGGCGCGACACCGAAGGACGGTCCTTCTGCCGGTATCACCATGGCGACCGCCCTTGCTTCGGCGCTTACCGGGCGTAAAGTCCGGCACGATATGGCAATGACGGGAGAAATTACCCTGCGGGGGCGGGTCCTGCCCGTCGGCGGGATCAAGGAAAAGGTTTTGGCGGCGCACCGGGCAGGCGTCAAGACGGTAATCCTGCCGTCAGACAACAAGAAGGAACTCGAAGAGGTCCCGCTGCACGTGCGGAATAAGCTTAAGGTGATCTTCGTCAACCATATGGATGAGGTGTTGGCGGCGGCGTTGGTTGACGAGCACCCGCCGGCTTTTGCGCAGACGGGGAAGATTCCGGTGGTGGCCTGGAGCCAGGCGTGAGCGGCCCCGGGGATAAATGGAGGGTGAGTTTTTGCCGGGGAGTTGGCGAAGGTGCTTTGCTAAAGAAGATTGAAGGGGGCGGGTGAAGCCGCCCCTGATTCTTTATTGGGGCGCATGGTTGGGGCGGGGCTGCAGGGAGTGGGGCGGGGAGTTCGCCCGCCTGCTGTAACAACTCCTGGAGGGAATTCAGACGATCCGGGTCGGGATTAGCGGTAACGTACCAGAGACCCGTGCGCTGGCCGCAGGCGATCGCCTTTTCCAGGGTCGGAAGGCTCAGGTGGGGGAAATAGGGAGCTACCAGCCACGCGATTGCGGCGGCCGGGTGGGCGTAAAGGGAGGCGGCGCCTGCGGCCGCGGCGCGCTGGAAAGCCGCGAGAACCGCATAGTTTTGCCGAGCCCACTCCGCCGGTGCGGCTACTACCGTAAGGCAGAGGGAGCGCGGCAGTTGTAGCGGGGTGGCCAGGAAGGCGCGCTTCCGTTGGCGAAGGGAAGTGGCTGCAGGTTCCGGGGCGATAAGGTAGTCACCTACCCCCGCTAGGAAAGCAGGTATCCTAAGCGGCGGGGGGAGGTTCATCAGAAGTACGGCTTCCCGGTGCGGGTAAACGCCGTTGCGGCGAAGCAACGCTTCGAAGAGTGCTGTGGTAGCGCCGGTGGGTTCAGGACTGATAATGGTTTTTTGTTTGAGGTCGCTCCAAGAGAAGGAAGGGCGACGGCCGAGCAGGACGGCGCCCGCCTGCTGCGTCAGGGCGAGTACCACTTTTTCTTTCTGCCCTGCGCGGGTGCGGTAGATCACTTCCTCCAGCCCGCAGACGCGTAGCCCAGTTCCTTGCGGTAGCGGCCGACCGGCACCGGTGTTGATAAACCGGACTTCGATTCCTGCGGCCGCAAAAGCGTCCTGGGCGGCTGCCAGGTAAAGCGGGGTAAGTTCCAACTGCGGTTCGGGAGCGGCGATAAAAAGGACTGGATGTTCCGGCGGTCGCTCTCTTTTAAGAGCGCGAAAAGCAGTAGCGCCGCGGCGGCGACAAGGAGAAGAATCAGGCAAACCCGGACGGGTGCGCGCAAAGGGATACCCCCACCGATTAGGTCTCCGATCGATTTCTAAGCCAGGCTGTGGCGCAAATATGCGGGCTGAGTTGACACCATCGGGCCAGGATGAGTAAGATTATTGGTAATATCGAAGGAGACAGGCCGCCTCAAGCTTTTTATCAGGGCGGCGAATCAGCGCTACCGGGAGGATGGAGCCAAGTTGGAGAAGTCATTGCCTTCGGCTTACGACCCCAAGGATGTTGAAGGAAAATGGTACCGCTTCTGGGAAGAAGGTAAGTATTTCCGGCCGGCGGTCGAGCCAGGGAAAAAGCCTTTTTGCATCGTAATGCCGCCGCCGAACGTGACCGGGGAGCTGCATATGGGCCATGCGCTTGATAACACCCTGCAAGACGTGCTTATTCGCTGGCGGCGGATGCAGGGTTATGCCGCACTCTGGCTTCCCGGCACGGACCACGCTGGAATTGCTACCCAGGCCCGGGTGGAGGCGATATTAGCGAAGGAGGGGCTCACGCGCTTTGACTTGGGGCGGGAGCGCTTCTTGGAGCGGGTTTGGGCGTGGAAGGAGAAGTATGGTAACGTTATCACCACCCAACTCAGGCGTCTCGGCGCTTCCTGTGACTGGGATCGGGAGCGCTTTACGATGGACCAGGGCTGCTCCGAGGCGGTGAAAGAGGTTTTCCTGCGCCTTTACGAGCGGGGACTTATCTACCGGGATTACTACATCGTTAACTGGTGCCCCCACTGCCGGACGGTGATCTCCGACATCGAAGTTGAGCATAAGGAAACGGCCGGCCATCTTTACTACATCAAGTACCCGGCAAAAGACGGTACGGGCTTTGTAGTTATCGCCACCACCCGGCCGGAGACGATGCTTGGCGACACGGCGGTAGCCGTGCACCCGGAGGATGAGCGGTACCGGCACCTCGTCGGGAAAACACTCGTCCTTCCCCTCGTCGGCCGGGAGATACCGGTAATCGCCGACGATTACGTGGACATGGAGTTCGGGACGGGGGCGTTGAAGGTGACGCCGGCGCACGACCCGAACGATTTCGAGATCGGGCGGTGCCACAACCTGCCGTCGGTTAAGGTAATCGGCGCGGACGCGCGGATGACGGCGGAGGCGGGGGCGCGCTACCAGGGACTCGACCGGTGGGAATGCCGCAAATTGGTGGTGGAAGACCTCAAGCGCGAAGGGCTGCTCCTGAAGGTGGAGGACTTAACCCACGCGGTCGGTCACTGCTACCGGTGCGATACGGTTATCGAACCGACGGTCTCACGGCAGTGGTTTGTTCGCATGAAGCCGCTGGCCGAGCCGGCGATTAAGGCGGCGCAGGACGGTCGGGTGCGCTTCATTCCCGAGCGTTTCACGAAGATATATCTGAACTGGCTTGAAAACATCCGGGACTGGTGCATCTCGCGGCAGCTCTGGTGGGGTCACCGGATCCCGGTTTGGCACTGCCCCGACTGTGGGGCGAGCACCGCCTCGCGCCAGGGCGTAGAGCGTTGTCCCCACTGCGGCTCTACACGGGTGGAGCAAGATCCGGACGTGCTCGACACCTGGTTTTCCTCAGCCCTCTGGCCCTTTTCCACGCTTGGCTGGCCGAAAGAGACTGCTGACCTCGCCTATTTCTACCCTACTTCCGTTCTCGTCACCGGTCGGGATATCATCTTCTTCTGGGTGGCGCGGATGATCTTCATGGGGCTCGCCTTCATGGGCGAGGTGCCTTTCCGGGAGGTCTTCATCCACGGGCTGGTCCTGGACGCCCTCGGCCGGAAAATGTCCAAGTCGCTTGGCAACGGGGTTGATCCGATCGAGGTGATTGAGAGCCACGGCGCCGACAGCCTGCGTTTTATGCTGGTTACCGGCAATACACCAGGCAACGATCTCCGTTTCCACTTTGAAAAATTAGACGGGGCGCGGAACTTTATCAATAAACTGTGGAACGCTTCGCGTTTCGTACTGATGAACTTAGGCGACGGGGTGGCGCCGCCAGAGGCGCCGGCGGCCTACGAACTCGCCGACCGCTGGATCCTGAGTCGCTACCGGGAGGCCGTAGTTAAGAGTACGACCTACCTCGAGGCCTACGAAATGGGCGAGGCCGCGCGGGTGCTCTACGACTTTATTTGGGACGAATTCTGCGACTGGTACATCGAGCTGGTTAAACCCCGCCTTTACCGGGGGACGCCTGGGGAGCGGGCGGTTGCCCGTAGCGTCCTCCGGAAAGTGCTGGGCGGCACCTTAAGACTTCTGCATCCTTTCATTCCTTTTGTTACCGAGGAGATCTGGCACCACCTGGAACCGGGGGCGAAGCCGCTCATCGCGCAGGCCTGGCCGGCGGACGCGCCGGAGCTTGCCGATCCGGCGGCCGAGGCGGATATGGGCCGGCTAATCGAAATCATCCGGGCGGTGCGGCACATCCGGGCGGAGATGAATGTGCCGCCGGGGCGGCGGGCGACAGTGATCCTGGTAGCGCCCGATGCGGGCAGCCGCTTGCTCGTCGAGCAGAACAGGAACTACATCGAGGAACTGGTGTTAGGTACGGTTACGGTGGCGGCTGAACTGGCGGCGAAGCCCGAACAGGCGGCCCACGCGGTCGCGGCGGGGGTAGAGATATACGTCCCGCTCGGGAGGCTGATCGACTTTGAGAAGGAGCGAGCGCGGCTGGCGAAGGAGCTCAGTGCTGTAGCAAGGGAGCTGGCGCGGGTGGAAGGAAAGCTCGGCGACCCCGACTTTGTGGCGAAGGCGCCGCCGGAAGTGGTGGCCAAGGAGCGGGCGAAGCAGGCAGAGCTATCCCGCAAGCAGGAGGCGCTGGCAGGGCGGCTGAAAATGCTGGGATAGATTATGGATTACGAAGAAGCGATCCGCTACATGCAAAACGCGGCGGCTGTGGGGATCAAGCCCGGGCTGGAGCGAATCACGGCGCTGCTGGGGCGGCTGGGCAACCCCGAAAGGTGCCTGCGGGCGGTGCACGTCGGCGGAACCAACGGGAAGGGCTCGGTCTGCGCGTGTCTTACGACAGTGCTGGTAGCCGCCGGGTACAGAGTAGGCACCTTCACCTCGCCGCACCTTCACTCCTACACTGAGCGGTTCCGGGTAGACGGCCGCCCCGTGGCGCCGGCGCGGCTAGCCGAACTCATTGGCACGGTGAAACCCGCGCTTGAAAGCCTGCGGGCAAAAGGCGTTGTCCCTACGGAATTCGAGATTCACACGGCGCTCGCCTTTCTCTTTTTTGCCCAGGAAGCGGTGGATATTGCCGTGGTTGAAGTGGGTTTGGGCGGCCGCTTTGACGCCACCAACGTCATTTTTCCGGAGGTTGCCGTAATCACGAACGTGACGGTGGACCACACCGACTACCTCGGCGAAACGGTAGAAAAAATCGCCTGGGAAAAGGCAGGGATCATTAAATCCGGCGTTCCGGTGGTGACGGGCACCACGGGCGCGGCGCTCGGGGTGATTGAGCGGGAATGCGACGTAAAGGGAGCGCCTCTTTTTGTTTTGGGACGTGATTTTTACCCGGTTGAACGCCGAAATGATCTTTCAGGGCAGGTACTCGCGGTGCGTGGCTGGTGGGGTGCGTATGAAGGCCTGCGGTTGCGGCTTCCCGGACGCCACCAGCAGCGGAACGCGGCCTGTGCCGTTGCTACGTCCCAACTGCTTGCCGAGCGGGGTTGGCGGGTGGACGCGGCAGCGATAGCCGGGGGATTGGCGGCAGCGACTTGGCCGGGGCGGCTGGAAGTTGTGCGGGAAAAGCCGGTAGTCGTTCTCGACGGGGCGCATAACGCCGCAGGGGCAGAAGCGCTCAAAGAGGCTTTGATGGACTACTTTCCGGGCCGGCGCTTCGTGCTGGTCATCGGCATCTTTGCCGACAAGGAACGGGCGGCGGTGGCGGCGACCCTCTGTCCTCTTGCCGCTGCGGTGGTAGTGACGCGCCCGCCAGGAACGCGCGCCGGTAACTGGCGGGAGCTGGCGGCGCTGGCCCGGCGATACACCCCGGCGGTTTACGAGGTCGAAGAGATTGCGACGGCAGTAACGCAGGCGCTCGACTTTGCCGGGCCGGAAGACGTGGTGGTTATCACCGGCTCGCTCTACCTCATTGCCGCGGCGCGGGCCGTTTTATTAGGCTTGGGAAGACCGGATTTTTCATAAAAACCCCAGAGAATAGATACCCTCGGAAAAGCTAATAAT
>NZ_JBRAIN010000071.1:0-9133 GCF_052743955.1 Thermodesulfitimonas sp. | reverse complement strand
AAGGTAGCCGTTAGCTTCTGAGTTGCCCAACTAATGTTTCATATCGTGGAACAATTATTAAATCTATAAGCAAACTTGGTTATCTTACCTTTTACTTCCCCATAAGCATCTGTTTAAGTCGCATTTCTGACCTTTCACGGCGTATTTGTTGCCTTTAAACCGCTAAACATTTCCGTTAGCTCCCTTCTAATCCTATAATTTTAACATACTGTTTCGTAATGTGAGGCATCATTTGGGGAGGGAGAGCGGGATGGCTAAGGAGGCAACTATCGACACTCTGCTGGAGGAAGAAAGAATCTTTTACCCGCCCGAAGAGTTCACGCGTCAGGCGAATGTGAAGAGCAAGGAGATTTATGCCGAAGCACGGGCCAATCCTCAGCTCTACTGGGCGATGCAAGCCGAACGGCTCGACTGGTTCCGCAAGTGGGACCGGGTGCTGGAGTGGAATCCGCCGTTCGCCAAGTGGTTCGTAGGGGGCAAGCTCAACGCTTGCTACAACTGTGTTGACCGGCACCTGAAAAGCTGGCGGCGGAATAAGGCAGCGATCATCTTCGAAGGGGAACCGGGCGACAGTCGTGTTCTCACCTATTGGGACCTTTACCGGGAAGTTACCCAGTTCGCTAACGTGCTGAAGGAGCTTGGGGTCGGAACTGGCGACCGGGTGGCGATTTACCTGCCGATGATTCCGGAACTAGCGATCGCGATGCTGGCCTGCGCCCGGATTGGTGCGCCGCACAGTATCGTCTTTGGCGGCTTTAGTGCGGAGGCGCTGCGCGACCGGATCAACGATGCGGGGGCCAAGGTTCTGATTACTGCTGACGGTGGTTGGCGGCGGGGAAAGATTGTGTCGCTTAAAAGCAACGCGGACGCGGCGCTTTCCCAAACGCCTACCGTGGAAAAGGTTGTCGTCGTGCGGCGAACCGGCCGGGAGGTAAATATGCAAGAAGGCCGGGACCTATGGTACCACGAATTAATGGCGAAAGCCCCCGTCGGTTGCCCGGCGGAAGAATTGGACAGCGAGCATATGCTCTTCATCCTTTACACGAGCGGCACCACAGGTAAGCCTAAAGGCGTGGTGCATACCACGGGGGGCTATCTGGTAGGCGTCAGCACCACCCACCAGATGGTCTTTGATATCAAGGACAGCGACGTTTACTGGTGCACCGCCGATATCGGCTGGATTACCGGACATAGTTATGTTATTTACGGGCCGCTCGCCAACGGGGCGACTACGCTTATGTACGAGGGGGCGCCGGACTGGCCGGCGCAGGACCGCTTCTGGGCGATCATCGCGAAATACGGGGTCACCGTCTTTTACACGGCACCGACGGCGATCCGGGCTTTCATGAAGTGGGGACGGGAGTGGCCGGCGCAGCACAACCTCTCCACCCTCAGGCTCCTCGGGACGGTCGGCGAGCCAATCAACCCGGAGGCCTGGATGTGGTACTACGAAAATATCGGTGGCGGACGCTGCCCGATTGTCGACACCTGGTGGCAGACCGAGACGGGGATGATCATGATCAGTCCTCTGCCCGGAATTACACCGCTCAAGCCCGGTTCGGCCACCGTACCGCTTCCGGGTGTAGAGGCAGAGGTAGTAGACAAAGAGGGCAACCCGGTGCTGCTTGGGGAGGGTGGGCTGCTGGTGATCAAGGAGCCGTGGCCCGCGATGCTGCGGACGATTTACGGCGACGACCAGCGCTACATCGACACCTACTGGGCCAGGTTCAAGGATAAGGGATATTACTTTACCGGGGACGGTGCAAAGCGCGACTACCACAATTACTACTGGATTCTCGGCCGGGTAGACGACGTGATTAACGTGGCCGGGCACCGGCTTAGCACGATGGAGTTAGAGAGCGCCCTGGTGGACCATCCGTGGGTGGCCGAGGCGGCGGTAATCGGTAAATCCCACGAGATTAAAGGTCAGGCGGTCGCGGCCTTTGTTACCCTAAAGGCCCGGGCCTTTGAGGAGTTAAAAGCGGCGAAACGGAGTTTCAAAGAGATCGAAGCGGAACTTAAGGCGCACGTGGCCAAGAAGATCGGGGCGATTGCGCGGCCGGACGACGTCTTCTTGACTGCCGAGCTGCCGAAGACCCGCAGCGGCAAGATTATGCGGCGGCTGCTGCGGGATATCGCCGAAGGGCGGGTGCTCGGTGACACCTCGACCCTTGCCGATCCGGCGGTTATTGCGGAGTTAAAGACGAAGTACGGGGCGCAAGAGGCCTGAATGCAGGCATCAGCGACCGGTAGGTTTAGGCCCGAACGGCATTGCACCGTTCGGGCCCCATTTTAATCCTTGGGGCCTTTTTGTATTGCCCCGCGGTTTATAATCCCCGAAAATTTGAAACAAGGTTTCACAATCTTCCCGGGAAGAAACCCGCTATCCCCAACGCCAATAGGTAGCAGCGCCATTCATTAGTGAAGGGAGGGACCAAGGGCTTTAGATGAGTTTTTAATATGGTTTGGCAAGTTTAGAGTTAAGGAGGGTCAAGGTTAAATGAAAGATCTTCACAAGATTGAGGAGTTACATGAGTTTAAGAGTCTGGTACGGTCTCGCTGGGCGGTAGCCGGTATCCTTACGCTTTTGGTATTTGTGAGTTACTACGGGTTCGTCTTGATGATCGGTTATTCTAAAGGGACTTTGGCTCGTAAGATCAGCGAAGTTACGACTCTGGGGATTCCGTTAGCGGTAGCCGTGATCGTCTTCTCCTTCATTCTCACGCTGGTCTATGTTTTCTGGGCCAATTCGAGTTACGATACCAGGGTCGAATACCTGAGAAAATCGCTTGATAACTAGGCAAACGGGGGGTTTTTATGCCGAGCGCACTGGGGCAACCAACAACTTCAGGCATACTCTTCTTTCTACTTTTTGTCGGTATTTCGCTGGTGATCACTTACTGGGCGGCGCGCCGGACAAAGACGACGGCGGAGTACTACGCCGCAGCCCGGAGTATAACCGCCTTTCAAAACGGCTTGGCGTTGGCGGGTGACTACATGAGCGCGGCGTCGTTTCTCGGTATTGCGGGGATGGTTGCGCTTAAAGGGTTCGACGGGATGATCTACGCGGTGGGCTGGCTTGTTGGCTGGCCGGTGTTACTTTTCCTGGTAGCTGAACCACTCCGTAATTTAGGTAAGTACACCTTCGCTGACGTCGTGGCTTACAGGCTGCAAAATAGGCCCATCCGGATTGCGGCGGCCATCGGCGGTATTTTGACGGTAACCTTTTACCTGATCGCCCAGATGGTCGGCGCGGGCAACCTCATCAAGTTGATGTTCGGCTTCTCTTACGAAACCGCGATCATTATCGTGGGCGCCGTGATGCTGGTTTACGTTCTCTTCGGTGGGATGATTGCTACTACCTGGGTGCAGATCATCAAGGCGGTGCTCTTGCTTGCCGGGGTAACGTTCCTAATGCTCCTGACGCTGGCCCGCTTCGGTTTCCAACCGGGGGCGCTTTACGCGGCGGTGGCCGCTAAGTACGGGCAGGCGGCACTTGAGCCGGGAAGGCTGGTGAGTAACCCGCTCGACGCGGTTTCACTGGGCTTGGCGCTAATGTTCGGTCTTTTAGGCTTGCCGCACATCCTGATGCGCTTTTATACCGTTCCGGACGCGAAAGAAGCCCGGAAATCGGTGGCCTACGCGACTGGCTTTATTGGTTACTTCTACTGCATCATCCCGTTGGTTGGGTTTGGCGCTTCGGTACTGGTCGGGCGGGAAGTTATCGGGACCGTTGACAAAGGCGGCAACATGGCAGCGCTCCTTCTTTCGGAGTTTTTGGGCGGCACGCCTCTCCTTGGGTTTATCGCGGCGGTGGCCTTCGCCACGATCCTGGCAGTGGTCGCGGGGCTAACGCTGGCTGGGGCCTCGGCCCTTTCCCACGACATATACGTTAACGTGGTAAAGGGCAGCCAAGCGACCGAGATGGAGCAGGTCAAAGTGGCGCGGGTGGCGACCGTTCTTGTTGGTATCTTGGCCGTGATCCTTGGTATCGTTTTCAAAGGACAGAATGTGGCCTTCATGGTCGGGCTGGCCTTTGCGGTGGCGTGCAGCGCGAACTTCCCGGCGCTTTTCCTCTCCATCGTCTGGCGGAAGCTCAGCACGGCTGGCGCTACGGCCTCAATCATCGTGGGGGCGCTTCTGGCGACAACGCTTATCATTCTGAGTCCTACGGTCTGGGTGGATGTATTTAAGCATCCCGCTCCCATCTTTCCGCTGAAAAATCCGGCTATTGTCTCTATGACTGCGAGTTTCATCACGGCTTTCGTTGTTTCCTTACTTACGCCGGAGAAAGAAGCCGAAAACCGGTTTGAGGCGGAGAAGGTCCGGACCTATCTTGCTCTGGGCGCCGAATAGGAGGTCCTGCCGGGGTGATACGGCGCCTCTCCCGCGCGGCCCCCGGGACGATTCTTAGCGGTTGAGCCGGGTCTTGCTTTTGAGACCCGGCCCTGCCGCTTTTCCGAACGCTGAACGTTTAACGCTGGCCTCCGGGAAGCGATAGCGTGGCTGATACGTTGGCGTTACTTAAAGAGACGCCGCCTTTTTCTGAATTAACGGAGACGGTGCTGCGAAAATGTGCCGGGGAATTCGGGCTCCGGGTCTACCCGAAAGGAAGTTATATTTTCCGGCAGGGCGAGCCCTCCCAGGAGGTTCTTTTCATTGTCGTCTCCGGTCTCGTAGAGATTTTGCTCCCGACAGGTACGGGTGAGGAAAAGACAGTGAGCCTGCGCCGGCCGCCGGAATTTTTCGGCGAAACGGTCTTCTTCTCTAACGAAGCCTACCCGGCCTCGACACGGGCGGTGGAAGAAACCTGTTGCCTGCTTGTGCCGCGGCGCTGTTTTGAAGAGTTGATGGCGACCAGCCCGCGTTTTGCCGGATATTTCAGCCGGATGCTTGCCGACCGGATGAAGCACCTCTGGGAAGGAGTCATCCGGGAACAGTGTCTCGTAGGGGGGCAGGGTGGGGAGCGGCCCTTCCGGAAACGGCTCTACGAAATCATGAGCGCTCCTGTAGTAACCTGCTGCGAGGATAATACCGCTACCGAGGTAGCGCAGCTGATCAGCAACAAGCAGGTGAGTTCGGTAGTGGTCATTGATCAAAGCGGCAGCCCGGTAGGTATCGTTACGGAGAAGGACCTGGTGAAAAAAGTGCTAGCCGCGTACCGCCCGGGTTCAGAGCGGCTGCGGGCGAAAGAGATCATGGAGCCCAAGCCCATAATTCTGCCGCCGGATGCCCTTTTCCAAGAGGCGCTGTTAGCGATGGTCCAGCGGCAGCTCAAGCACGTAATCGTTGCGGAGCGCGGTATGGTCCGGGGAATGGTTACCCTGGCCGACCTGGTTCGCACGCAGAATGTGGACGCCCTAAGCGCCTTGACGACCATTGACCGGGCGCGCGATTTCCGGGCCTTACGGGCGGCAGTGCAGCAGATTGACCGCCTGGTTTCCGGTCTGGTCGCCGGTCAGGCAACGGCGGCTGAGGCCGGCGTGCTTGTCTCGGAGCTCTACGACCGGCTGGTAGCCCGCCTGCTCTTTTTGGCGGAGGAAGAGCTGTACGCGGAGGGGAAAGGGCGAGCACCCTGTGGCTATTGCTGGCTTAATATGGGGAGCAGCGGGCGGCGCGAACAGGTGGTGCGCACGGACCTCGATAACGCGCTCATTTACGAGGTTCCTCCTCCCGGGCAAGAGGCCGCTTTCCAGGAGTATTTTTTGGCGCTCGGCGAGAAGGTAGTTGCGGGTCTGGTTGAGCTCGGCTTTGCGCCTTGTCCGGGGAAGGTGATGGCTAATAACCCGGAGTGGTGCAAGTCGTACCCGGAGTGGCTGCAAACAGTGCGGGGATGGATGCGCCAACCTCAGGGCGAATGGCTCCGCAAAATGACGATTTTCTTTGATTTTCGCCCTGTATACGGGCGTTTCTCCCTCGCTGCGAGTTTGTGGGAAGCTATCTTTCAGTGGCTCACCGCGGAAGAGGTTATCCTGCACTTTTTGGCCCGGGACGCGGTGACGAAGAAGATCCCGCTTAATCCGTTCCGGCAGATTGTCCCGGAGAAGTCGGGACCACATAAGGATGAGGTCGACCTTAAGAGCGCGGTGCTGATTCATTTTGTGGATTGCCTTCGTCTTTTTGCGTTGCGGGAAAAAATTGCGGCGACGTCGACTTTCGACCGTCTTCGCGGGCTGGTCGAGCGCAACGTTTTCGCGCCGGAAGAGGCCGAAGCTTTCGGGTTGGCTTACGATAACGTGATGATGCTCCGTCTCCGCCTTAATTTAGAACGGCTCAGCCGGGGGCTAAAACCTTCGAACTACATCAATCCCCGGCAGCTGACCCGCCGGGAGCTCAACGTCTTGCGCGAGGCGCTAGTTGTGGCTTCCCGGCTGCAGTACCTCACCCGCATGAGCTTCCGGGTGTAAAGGGGCGCGACGGTGGCAAACGGTTGGGGTGAAGCGCTTGTCGCGGGTTTATCATCTTTTGCAGGTCTTCGATAGCTTTCGCATCCGGCTGCGGCGGGCGAATTGCCGGGCGGAAGAAATAAGGATGGTTGTAGACGAGCTGAACAGGTGGCGGGAAACGGGGGTACCGCTTGGCGAGCTCACCTACGTAGCCTTTGACTTGGAAACCACTGGCCTTTACCCCTTCGGCGGCGACCGGATTACGGCTCTCGGTGCGGTGCTGGTAGAGGAAGGAAAGGTTACCGGTGAAAGGTTTGAACGCTTGGTAAATCCGGGACGTGCGATCCCCCTGGAAACGGTGCGACTCACCGGAATTGCTGATAGTCTCGTGGCAACGGCGCCGCCGGTGGAAAAGGTTCTGCCTGAGTTTCTTGGTTTCTTGAGTCAGGGGGTGCCCGTAGGGTTCAATGCCGATTTCGACCTCGCCTTTTTGAATTTGGCGCTACGGCCTTTCGGCCTAAAGCTTAAAAGGACCACGGTTATTGACGTGTTGACGCTCATCCGGGCACTCAACCCCAACTGGGAAAACTTCCAACTCGACGAGGCCGCACGTTTCTACGGGGTGCCGCTTGTCCACCGCCACTCGGCGCTCGGTGACGCCGTTATCCACGCCCGGCTTTTTTTACGGGTGCTATCGCTGCTAGAGGAAAGAGGGATTTATACGTTGAAGGAATTAAAGAGCTATCTCCATTACAGAGGGTTATGGTAATTTCGAAGTAGGGAGAGGTAGAGATGAAGCTTGTTAGGGGGCTTAAAGGTACCGTTCGGGCCGGAGTTCGTAGCGAGGATACGGCGATAGCTCAGGGGAGCGGGACGGTACCGGTTTTAGCAACGCCCCGGCTATTGGCGGTAATGGAGGCGGCAGCGGTAGCGGCGCTGGCAGGGGCGCTGGAAGAAGGGCAGACATCGGTGGGGACAAGGGTTGAGCTTGAGCACGTGGCGGCCACCCCGGTGGGGATGGAAGTAACTGCCACGGCAGAGTTAGTGGGGATTGAGGGGCGGCGGCTCGTATTCGTGGTCGAGGCCCGGGATGCTGTGGAGGTAATCGGCCGTGGCACGCACGAGCGTTTTATTGTCGATGAGGCGCGCTTCCTATCGCGGGTGGCGCAGAAGAAGGGGGCGCGGGAAAATGGTTGACAGAGGGGGTCTTGTGCGTTAGATTTTAGGTATGGGCTTTGGGTCGGCTGGGTTCATTTAGAACGAGGGGCTCTGAGTTGAGTATCACCGAGGCGGTCGTTTTAGGTATTGTTCAGGGACTTGGGGAATTCTTGCCGATATCGAGCTCGGCGCACTTAGTGCTCACCCCTTGGTTTTTTGGGTGGCCCGACCCGGGCTTGAGCTTCGATGTAGCACTTCATCTCGGTACTCTGGTGGCGGTTATCGCTTATTTCTGGCGCGATTGGCTTATCCTCGCCACCCATGGTCTAAGAGGTACGCGGAGCCGTGAGGGCAGACTTTTCTGGTACCTGGTGGTGGCGACCGTACCCGGGGGCCTGGCCGGGATGGTGCTCGAAAAGTACGCGGAAACCACCTTTCGTGCTCCTGGGCTTATCGGTCTGATGCTTATCTTTATGGGGCTGATCCTTTACTGGGCGGACCACCGGAGGCCACGCGCCCGGGGCATCTGGCAGGTGGGATGGCGCGAAGCGTTCTTGATCGGTTTAGCTCAGGCGCTGGCTATAGTACCAGGAGTCTCGCGTTCCGGAGCTACTATTGCCGCGGGGCGCTTTCTGGGGCTCGACCGGGAAGCGGCGGCGCGTTTTTCTTTTCTCCTCTCCCTACCGATCATTTTAGGGGCTGGCCTTTTCAGTTTGCGGCATATCGGCGCCCAAGACCTGACCCTCCCCTTCTGGGTAGGGGTGGTTATTTCCGGCATTACCGGTTTTGCAGCGATCGCGTTTCTTTTGCGCTTTGTAGTTACCCGTAGTTTCAACGTCTTTGTTTGGTACCGCGGCATCTTAGGGTTGCTTACCATCGTGACGGCGCTCAGCCGGTAAAAAGGAGACTTGGGGAGGAACAAGGAAAACCAGACGGCCAAAATGCGCGGCCATAAAGCGCGACGGGAGTCAGGCGGTTAAAGAGAAGCGGGGCTTTGCGCCCCGCTTTCGCAATTTCAGTGCAGCTTTCTTTCTTTGGATAACCTCCTGATCCTGGTTTCCTCGCTTGCGTCCTGACTGTACAGTTCTTCGGGCATTAGGGCGTAGTCAGCCACCTTTTCGGTGATATAGATCGGGGTTACGGTGCGTAGCGCCAAGGCTACCGCGTCGCTCGGCCGGGAGTCGATCACTATCTCTTGGTTGTTCACCTGTAAATGAAGCTCCGCGTAATAAGTGCCGTCGCGGACGTCGCTGATGATGACACTCGCTACCTTTGCGCCGGTTCGGTCGCAGATCGTCTTCAGGAGGTCGTGCGTTAACGGGCGGCCGAGGCTTGCGCCTTCGAGCGCTAACGCGATCGACTGGGCCTCAAATGGCCCGATCCAGATAGGCAGCATCCGGTTGTTTTTTTCGTCGGCCAGGAGCAGCACAGGGTTCATCGCTGTATCGAAGGCGATCTCTTTAACCTTAACGGGTATCATCGGCCTCACCTCCCGGGTTTTGGTTGATTAATTTTTAATTAATGATTCCACTGCTGAAAGTACGCTGTATCTCCTATTCTCCCCGAGTTTTTCGGGTTCCGGCAGTCTT
>NZ_JBRAIN010000070.1:0-9725 GCF_052743955.1 Thermodesulfitimonas sp. | reverse complement strand
AAGGAAATCGTTTGGAGATGGCGAAAGCTTTTGTTTAGGAGGTGGGGCGGATGGCAGGGAAAGACGGGCAGGTGAGCGGTTGGCGAAGGGTGGGGCAACTCCTCTTTTCACCAGGAAAAGTTTTCCCCGAGCTGGCGAAGCAACACTGGCTTAAACCTGCGCTTTTACTTGTAGGTCTGAACTTGCTCCTGGCCGGTATTATCGCGCCGAAAACGGCCGCCTTCGCGGCCTGGCTGGTCAAACAAGGCGCGGCACAGGTGCCGCCGGAAAAGCTGGCGCAGGCGCAGGCGCTGGCACCTAAGGCGGCGGTTAGCGGCCTTTTCGTTGGGGCGTTGGTAGTTCCCTGGGTTACCTGGGTCGTGGTGGCGGCTTTGTTGCAGCTTTTTGCGGCGTTGAGTGCCCGGGGGACTTCGTTTGGGGCGCTCTTTACGGTGGCGGTTTACGGTTACCTGCCGATCTTTCTGCGCATGGTTATCGCCAACCTTTTGTTTCTCGCTATTCCCCTCGAAAACCTTACCCTGCGGCCGCAGCTCAGCCTGGCGGTTTTCTTACCGCCGCAGAAGAGCTTTCTCTACTTTTTCCTTACCAACTGTAGCCCCTTTACTTGGTGGAGCCTGATTCTCTGGGGTGTCGGCGGCGCGGCGGTGATGAAGGCGCAGCCGGGCACCGTGACCGCTTATCTCTTCGCGCTCTGGCTGTTGTTGGCCCTGGCTCTGGCGGGGTTGATCAGCCTGGCGCCTGCACCGCCTAGCGTATAGCGGCTAATAGGGGGGATAATTTTGCGCGGGGCAAGATTCTGGCTGGCGGCGGCCGCTGGGGTGCTGGTGGCGGCGGTCGTGGCGGCCGCCGTCTGGCGCGGGATACACCCGCCGGCAGCGGCGGTTAAAACCGGCGTAGCAGCGGAACGGCTTTTTGAGGATAAGGTGCTCGCCACCGGCAAGGTGGAAGCGATCCGGCAGGCGGCGGTGGTGGCGCCTTTTGCCGCCAGGCTCCTTGAGCTGAAGGTGAAGGAAGGAGATCAGGTTGCGGCCGGGCAGGTGGTAGCGGTATTCGACACGGCCGACGCGGACGACCGGGTAAAAGAGGCCGAGGCGGCGCTCAAGGCGGCGGAGGCGGAGTTGGCGGCGGCGCTTGCCCCGGCGCGACCGGAGGAGGTGGCGCAGGCTGAAGCCGCCCTAAAAGCGGCGGAGGCGGCGGCGCAGGCCGCGCAGAAGCGGGTAGAGCGCTACCGCTACTTGGTTGAACAGGAAGCAGCTTCACCGGCAGAGCTGGAGGCAGCCGAGACCGATTACGCCCGGGCGCAGGCGGAAGTAACGGCGGCGGGGGCGCGGCTGGCCGCGTTGAAAGAGCCGGATTCGCGGCGGATCGCGCCGCTCGAGGCGCGGGTGAACCAGGCGCGGGTGGCGTTAGAGAACGCCCGCCGGATGGTGGCGAAGGGGCGGGTTACGGTGCCGGTTGGTGGCGTTGTGCTTCAGATAGCGGTGAAGGAGGGGGATTTCCTGCAGCCGGGCGCGCCGGTTTTAACGGTGGGCGACCCGGCGGGGCTGCGGGTGGTCGCGGATCTGAGCGAGCAGGACGTGGCGGGCGTGGCGGCCGGGCAGGAGGCAGTGGTTACCTGGGCGGGGTGCCCCGGGAAGACTTGGCGCGGCAAGGTTTCCCGCGTGGCGCCGGCGGTAACGAAGAAGACTGAGCAGCAACAGGCGGAGAACGTAGTGCGGGTTTACATAATACTGGAGGGCGCCGGCTTGCTGCCGGGGGCGACGGTGGACGTGGTGATCCACCGCGTGAAACCCCACCGGGCGGTTGTGGTGCCGAACGACGCGGTGATCAAGGAAGGCGGGCGGCCGGTCGTTTATACCGCAGAAAAAGGTGTGGCGCGGCGGCGGCCGGTCACGTTAGGCGGGGCCAACGAGCTTTATACGGAGATTCGTGCGGGGCTCAGGCCGGACGCCACGGTGATCTTGAACCCCAAAGAAATCAAGGACGGCCAGCCGGTCCGGGCGGTTGGCGGTGCGCAGCCGTGATCAGGGTCGAAGGGCTCACGAAGATTTACGGGCACGGGGAAGCGGCGGTTAAGGCGCTCGATAACGTTACCCTGGAGATCAAGACTGGCGAGTTCGTAGCGGTAATGGGGCCCTCCGGCTCCGGAAAATCGACTTTTTTGAGCATTTTGGGGTGTCTCGAGCGGCCTACTGCGGGGAAGTACTACTTTGACGGGCGCGAAGTCACTTCTCTCGACGAGAATGAACTGGCGGCCCTGCGGAACGAAAGGATCGGCTTTGTTTTTCAGACTTTCAACCTCTTGCCCCGGTTCGATGTGTTGCGGAATGTGGAACTGCCCTTGATTTACGCTGGTGTGCCGCAAAAGGAGCGCCGTGAGCGGGCAACGGCGCTGCTGCGGCGGGTGGGGCTGGAACACCGCCTGAACTACAAGCCCTCCAACATTTCCGGTGGGGAGCAGCAGCGGGTGGCGATCGCGCGGGCGCTGGTCAATGATCCGGCCGTTATCTTGGCTGACGAACCAACGGGAAACTTAGACAGCCGGCGGAGCCACGAGATCATGGCGATCTTCCAGGAGTTGCACGCCGAAGGCCGGACAATTGTGATGGTTACCCACGAACTGGATATCGCTGCCTACGCCCAACGCATCCTTCACTTCCTAGACGGCGTGGTGGTGCGGGAGGAGGCTGCCGGATGAGGATTGAGGACCTTGTCCGGCTGACGGTGGAAAACTTGTTGGCGCACCGGCTGCGGGCGCTGCTCACCACCTTGGGCATCGCGATCGGCATCGCCGCGGTGATCGCGGTGGTGGCGATCGGCCAAGGCGGCCAGGCGGTGCTGTTAGCGGACATTGAACGGATGGGCTCCAGCCGCGCCTTTAACGTTTCGGTGGATGTGCAGCGCGGGGAGGCGCCGACTACCGGTACCTTTACGATGACGGATGTCATTACGATCAAGGAGCTTTCTCCCGCGGTGGCGAAGTTGGCGCCGACCACTTCGGGGATGTTTATCAGCATCCGCCACCCTGGGGAACACGGGAAACCGGTCTATTGCCTGCTTGTCGGCACCACGCCGGATATGACCGCGGTGATGAACCTGCCCCTCGCCGCGGGGCGCTTCTTTTCCGAAGGGGACGTGGCCGGCCACCGCCGGGTGGTGGTGTTAGAAGGTGGACTGGCGGAGACGCTCTTCCCGGAGGGCAACGCAATAGGGAAACAGGTCTTCATCCAGGACACCCCGGCAACGGTGATTGGGGTGACCGAGAAACAGCCGTCGCAGGTCTTCAGCGCGATGGGAATGACTAAGTACGCCTTCGTCCCGATAACCCTCGCCCAGGAAATCTTGAACACACGGGTGATCCACGAGCTGCACGGCGCGGCAGTAAGCGAAGCCGCTGTTCCTCAGGCTATTGCTGATAGCGTCAAGATCCTCCAGCGCCGCCATCCCGGGAGCAGCATCCACTACAAGGGGATGTCGATGAAGGAGGCGGTGGCCCTTTTCGGCAAGGTTACGAGGATCATGACCCTCGTCATCGGTTCGGTGGCGGCGATCGCGCTGGTGGTGGGCGGTGTGGGCGTGATGAATATCATGTTAGTAGCGGTGACGGAGCGCACTCGGGAGATCGGGCTGCTTAAGGCGCTCGGTGCTCGCCGGGCGGATATCTTGAAGCAGTTTTTAGCCGAAGCGGTAGCGCTCTGCCTGGTGGGCGGCTTTTTCGGGGTGATCTTTGGGGCTGGCGGTGCCTACGCGATTGCCCACTTTGCCCAGTGGCCGCCGCTCATCTCCTTCTGGACGGTGCTTTTGGCCTTCGGCTTCGCCGCTATGGTCGGCCTCTTCTTCGGCCTCTACCCGGCCAGCCGCGCGGCCGCTTTGAGCCCTGCTGAAGCGCTGCGCCAGCACTGACCGCCCCTCAAAATGCGGTTGCCGCCAATTAATGCCGTAACCATACTATCAAAAGGGGCAACTTTGGTTTGCTGCATCTGGGCTGCAGTGAACTCCTACGTGGGATCCCTGAGGTGGGGCTTAAAAAAATAGTGAACCAGCGAAAGGACGGCGGCACTGGTGACGATGGCGAGTACCCCGGACGGCGCAAACCCGGTGAGCGCAAAACCCAGGGCGGTACCCGAGGCAGGCGGGTGTTCGGTACCGGTAAGGACCATGACAAAAATAGAGGTACCCACAGCCAGCGCGCAGACAAGAATCGCAGAGAGTCCCGCAGCGTGCGGGATTAGAGCACAGAGGCAGCCGCTGAGAGTACCTACCAGGTGACCGCCGCGAACGTTCCGCGGGCGGGCGGTGACGCTCTGCGGCATGGCGAAAACGATGAAGGTCGAAGCGCCTAAAGAGGCGATAATGACGGCGTGTTCCAGGCTTAGCAGGAGCAAGACCACAAAAACAACCAGAGTAGCGAAAAGACTCTGGAGGAGGTAGTTTTTGACGGCCGGGCCGGGGAAATGGTTTCTTTTGACAGCCGTGGCCTGGCTGCCGACTTCCTGCGGCTTTTCTTGAACGGTTAACTCGTGATGGAGTGGTGAGGCGGTTTCTTGGGACAACAACGTTACCTCCCGGTGGTTGGGATTTTTACTACAAATAGATTTTAATAGGATGTTGTGGCATCTTGTGAGCCCTGATTTGCGTTTTTTTAAGGTAAGGTGACGCTTCTGGAGCACCCCGGACAGGGTTGGCTGGCCGGCAAAATCCTTGACAAAGGAAAAGAGGGGCGGAGAAAATAGGGTTAATGTGTGTAACCGGCCAATGGCAGGTGAATCCTAAGAGTAAAACGGCGGGAAAAAGATGGCGTTGCGTTTTGAGATATTGAAGCAGGACGGTGCGGCGCGCCTGGGCAGGCTTTACACACCACACGGGGTGGTGGATACCCCGGTTTTCATACCGGTGGGGACGCAGGGGACGGTTAAGGCGATGACCCCGGAGGAACTCCGCGCTCTCGGCGCCCAGATGGTTCTGGGTAACACCTACCACCTTTACCTCCGGCCTGGAACGGAAATCATCCGGGAAGCCGGAGGGCTCCACCGGTTTATGCACTGGGACGGTCCCATCCTTACCGACAGCGGTGGTTACCAGGTCTTCAGCCTAGCGCCCTTGCGGCGGCTGACCGCCGAAGGGGTAATCTTCCGCTCGCACCTTGACGGTTTGGAACACCTTTTCACTCCCGAGAAGGTGGTGGCGCTTCAGGAGGCCCTCGGTTCGGATATCGCGATGGTGCTAGATGAGTGCCCGCCTTACCCGGCTTCGCGCGCGGAGGTTACGGCGGCGGTGGCCCGGACGACGGCCTGGGCGGCGCGCTCACTGGCCGCCCAAACTGCGGCCCAGGCTCTTTTCGGCATCGTTCAGGGCGGGATCTACCAGGACCTGCGGGAGCAAAGCGCCCGGGAACTGGTGGCGCTCGACTTTCCCGGCTACGCCATCGGGGGATTGAGCGTGGGCGAACCCAAAGAACTTATGTACCAGGTACTCGATTGGACGGTGCCGCTTTTGCCGCCGGAAAAACCCCGGTATCTTATGGGTGTCGGCCACCCTGACGACATCATCGAAGCGGTCGCACGCGGGGTGGATATGTTCGACTGCGTCCTGCCAACGCGGCTCGGACGACACGGCGGGGCGCTGACGCCTTTTGGCCGGCTCAACATTCGCAACGCCTGCTACGCGCGCGATTTTGGTCCTTTGGTGCCGGGATGTGACTGCTACGCCTGCCAAAATTATAGCCGGGCTTACCTTCACCACCTGGTCCGGGCGGGCGAAATTCTTGGATTGCGGCTGCTTACCACCCACAACCTTTATTTTCTCCTGAAGCTTACGGCAGAAATCCGCGCGGCTGTTGCCTGCGGCGAGTTTGGCCTTCTCCGCGCGCGTTGGCGCGAGCGGCGCGGCGGAAACCGGACGGTGCTGGAGGCAGAAGGTGACGCCTAAAAATTTCTACAGAAAAAAGGATTCGTAAGGCGGAGCGCGAATTAGATTTCGAAGCCAGAAAGGGGGGCAGCAATGAACCAGCAGTTGATTTCGATGCTCTACTTGGTAGGACTCTTTGTCCTGTTTTATTTTCTGCTTATTCGGCCGCAGCAGGTGCGGCAGAAAAGGCACCAGGAAATGATCCGGAATCTCAAAGTAGGTGACCGGGTGATCACCGCTGGTGGTATTTACGGCAGCGTTGTTAAGATAAAAGAAGACTCGGTTATCCTCCGTGTTGCTGATAACGTGCGCATTGAGGTTTTGAAACAGGCTATCGCCCAGGTGGCAGAGAAGGGCAAGGAGAACGCGAGAGATTAAAGGAGCTGGAGCAGGAACAGCAGTGATCAGCCCCAGCGACGTCAAGAAAAACCCAGTAGTGGAGACTTTTATCCGTTACGGTAACCAGTTCCTCGGGGCGATGGGGTACACCGAGCATGGTTTCCGTCACGTAAACTTAGTGGCGACCATCGCCCGCAATATTTTGGAACGCCTCAACTTTCCCCCGCGGGAGGCGGAACTTGCGGCTATTGCGGGGTATCTGCACGATATCGGTAACGTGGTGAGCCGGAACAACCACGGCATTTCCGGGGCCGTCATCGCCTACCGGATTCTAAGCGATATGGGAATGCCGCCGGACGAAGTGGCGTTGGTTATTTCGGCGATCGCCAACCACGAGGAGGAGTACGGCCATCCGGTGAGTAACGTGGCGGCGGCTTTGATCCTCGCGGATAAATCCGACGTGCACCGTTCCCGCGTCCGCAACCCCGACCTTTCAAGTTTCGACATCCACGACCGGGTTAATTACGCTGTGGAACACTCTTTCCTTTGGGTGAAGGAAGAGCGCCGGGTAATCACGCTGGACCTGACAATTGACATTGAGATCTGCCCGGTGATGGAGTACTTCGAGATTTTTTTGACCCGGATGGCGCTCTGCCGCCGGGCGGCCAACTTTTTAAAAGCTGATTTTGAGCTAATGATTAACGGAGCCAAGCTTCTCTAACGTGTAAAAAAGTTTGAGGTGACGCAAGTGCGGTGGGATAAGGTTTTAAAACTCTTAACAGTGGTGGCTGCGGTAGCTTTGGTGGCCTGGTTTGCCCTAAAACCGCCGGTCAAGGTTGCCTGGTTACCGGTTACGAAATTTGTGCGGTTAGGACTCGACCTTAAAGGCGGCGTCCACGTGGTCTTACAGGCGGTCGATACGCCCGAAGCGAAAGTGACGCCCGAGGCGATGAAGCGCGTAATCGGCATCCTGGAGGAGCGGATCAACCGGTTTGGCGTCACCGAGCCGGTGATTCAACAGCAGGGTTCGCGGCGGGTAATCGTGGAGATTGCCGGCGTAAAAGACCCGGACGAGGTGGTGCGAACGCTGATTAAGACCGCCTACCTTGAGTTTAAGACCGAGGGTGGTGAGGTAATCGTCACCGGCCGGGATCTTAAGGAGGCGCGGGAAGCACTTGACCCTCAGTCCAACCAGCCGGAGGTCGATCTGACCTTCAACCCGGTGGGGGCAAAAAAATTCGCCGACGCTACGACGGCTAACGTGAACCGTAAGATTGGCATTTACCTTGACGGGCAGATGGTTCAGAACCCGGTCGTGCAGGAGCCGATCACCAACGGCCGGGCGCGGATTACCGGCTACGCTACCCTGGAGGAGGCCCACCGGGTCGCGGTGCTCCTGCAATCGGGTGCCCTGCCGGTTAAGCTCGAAGTCCTCGAGAAGCGGACGGTGGGGCCAACGCTTGGTGCGGACTCGCTGCACAAGTCGCTTTATGCTGGTGCTGTGGGTCTAATAGCGATCCTGCTCTTTATGGTCCTCTACTACCGGGTGCCGGGGCTCATAGCCGATTTCAGCCTTACCATTTACGCTCTCCTCGTCCTCTTCATCTTTACGGCCTTGAAGGTGACCATGACCCTGCCCGGCATTGCGGGTTACATCTTGAGCTTAGCGATGGCGGTAGACGCGAACATCATCATCTTTGAACGGCTCAAGGAGGAATTGCGAGCGGGGAAAACCCTGCGCGCGGCGATCGACGATGGTTTTAAGCGGGCTTTCGTAGCGATTTTTGATGCCAACCTGACGACAGTTATTGCAGCCCTTGTGCTGTACTATTTCGGCACCGGGCCGATTAAAGGCTTCGCGGTTACCCTGACTATCGGTATCGCGGTCAGTATGTTTACCGCGATTACGATGACCCGGTGGCTCCTGCACTTGGTGGCGGGGACGGGGCTTATCAAGAACCCGAAGCTTTACGGCGCGTGACCTTTCGAGGGGGGTAGAGGCATTTGCGGCTCCACTTTATTCGGTTGCGCTTCATCTGGTACGCTTTGTCGCTTCTCGTTATTCTGCCCGGCATCATCAGTCTGGCTACGCGGGGGCTTAACTTGGGCATCGATTTTACCGGGGGCAGCCTTTTAGACGTTAAGTTCACGCGGGTGGTAGAAACACGGGAGGTGCGCCAGGTTCTTGCGGACTTTGGGCTGGAGAAGAGCCTAATTCAGAAGAGCGGCCCGAACACCTTTATCATCCGGACGCGGGCGCTTGACGAAACTGAAAGCGGCAAGGTAGTGGCGGCGCTCAACAGCCGCTTAGGCGGGATGACGCTGCTCCGAAACGAGAAGGTTGGGCCGGTTATCGGCAAGGAACTGACCCAGAAAGCGATCCTGGCGGTTCTTATCGCCTCTGTACTGATGCTGATTTACATCGCCATCAGGTTCGAGTTCAAGCAGGGTGTGGCGGCGGTGGCGGCGCTGCTACACGATGCCCTTGTGGTTCTCGGCGTTTTTTCCCTTTTTCAGATCGAGGTGGACAGCTCCTTTATAGCGGCGGTCCTGACCATCTTAGGTTACTCGATCAACGACACGATTATCATCTTCGACCGTATTCGAGAGAATATCAAAACCAAGCGGGTACCTGGGCCTTTGGAAGATGTGATCAACGTGAGCATTTGGCAGACGATGGCGCGATCGATTAACACGGTCTTAGCGGTACTCTTTGTGTTGGTGGCGCTTTACCTTTTCGGCGGGAGCACCATCAAGAATTTTGTCCTGGCGCTGATCGTTGGCGTATCGAGTGGTTGCTACAGCTCCATCTGCAACGCCAGCCCGCTCTGGTACGACCTGCGGCGTTTGGGTAAGGAGAAAAAGGCGCCGTCCGGCGGTAAAGTTTCGGCTCGTGCGCGGGCCTGAGAGGCGGTTGGTTATGGAAGGCGCAAAGCGCATCATCGTAACGGTCCTCGGGCGCGACCGGGTGGGAATTATCGCCGGCGTCGCGGGGGTGCTGGCGGCGCATAACGTGAATATTCTCGATATTAGCCAGACGATCCTCCAGGAGTTTTTAGCAATGATCATGATCTGTGATATAAGTCGCGCCACGGTTGATCTTGGCACCCTGAAGGCCCGCCTCGAAGAAAAGGGGGAAGAGCTCGGTGTGCGGATCGATGCGCAGCACGAGGACGCTTTTGTTTATATGCACCGGATCTGAGGAATGTGCGTAGCGGTTATGCGCGTGCAGATCGAGCCGCAGCGGGGGGCGGCTTGTATCATTTAAGGAGGGTGGCGGCACAGAAGTATGTTAACCATTCACGAGATTCTCGAGACGATTAAGATGATCCAGGAAGAAAAGTTGGACATCCGCACCATTACGCTGGGTATCAACCTCCGCGACTGCGCCGATGCGGATCCCCGGGTGGCTTGCCGGAAAATCTACGCTAAAATCACCCGGTGTGCGGCGCGCCTGGTAGCGGTAGGGGAGGAGATTG
>NZ_JBRAIN010000069.1:0-9763 GCF_052743955.1 Thermodesulfitimonas sp. | reverse complement strand
TACCTGGAACGCTGCTTCGCTTTTCGGCCATGAAAACCCGGCATCCCACGCCCTGACCGCGGTCGGTCGCTACGCTCTTGTGGTATAATAAATAGGCAGCGTTCGGAGGGCGGAAGAGGCTTCCCGGGCGCGGCAGCGTCTTAACTTTGCGGGTTATTGCCAACAGGCTGGAGGAGATGTAGTGGCGAAGGAGCATATCCGGAATTTCTGCATTATCGCCCATATCGACCACGGAAAGTCTACCCTAGCTGACCGCCTGTTAGAGTATACGGGGGCAATCGCGCCGCGGGAGATGGTGGCGCAGGTCCTCGACCAGATGGAGATCGAGCGGGAACGGGGCATCACCATTAAGGCGCAGGCTGTCCGGCTTACTTACCGCGCCCGGGACGGGCGGGAATACCAGCTTAATTTGATCGATACGCCTGGCCACGTGGACTTTTCTTACGAGGTTTCCCGCAGCCTGGCCGCCTGTGAGGGAGCTCTCCTCGTTGTTGACGCTACCCAGGGAATTGAGGCGCAGACGCTGGCCAATACTTACCAGGCGCTCGAACACGACCTGGTTCTGGTACCGGTGATCAACAAGATCGACCTCCCAAGTGCCGACCCGGACCGGGTCCGGCGCGAGATCGAGACAGTAATCGGACTGGACGGCTCCAAGGCGCTATTAGTGTCAGCTAAGTACGGGACCGGCGTAGAGGAAGTCTTAGAGGCAATTGTAAAGGAGATACCACCACCGGGAGGAAATGAAGAAGGGCCGCTGCGGGCGTTAGTCTTCGATTCCCATTATGATTCATACAAAGGCGTTATCGCCTACGTCCGGGTGGTGGACGGGAGCATCCGCCCTGGGATGGCGATCCGGATGATGGCGACCGGTAAAGAGTACGAGGTGGCCGAGGTGGGCATCTTCCGGCCGCAGCTCGCCCCGGTCGAAGCGCTCAAAACGGGGGAAGTCGGTTTTGTGGCGGCGCAGATTAAAAACGTCCGGGACTGCCGGGTTGGCGATACAATCACGGGGGCGAAGCGCCCGGCCCAGGAGCCGCTTCCCGGTTACCGCGCGGTGAAACCGATGGTCTTTTGCGGCCTTTATCCGGTGGAGAGTGCGGACTACGGCCGCCTGCGGGAAGCGCTCGATAAGCTGCGTCTTAACGATGCAGCCCTCTTCTACGAGCCGGAGACCTCTGCTGCGCTGGGATTCGGCTTTCGCTGCGGGTTTCTGGGACTGCTGCATATGGAGATCGTGCAGGAGCGTCTGGAGCGGGAGTACGACCTGAAACTCATCACCACGGCGCCGAACGTTATCTACCGGGTGCTTCGGAAAGACGGCCGCATGGTGGAGGTGGAAAACCCGGCGGCGCTGCCGCCAGCCGGAGAGATTGAAGCGATCGAAGAGCCTTTCGTCCGCGCCACCATCATGCTACCGAAGGATTATATCGGTGCAGTTATGGAGCTATGTAACGCGCGACGCGGCAGCTTTAAGAATATGGAGTACGTAGGGGAAAGCCGGGTCATCCTGACCTACGAACTTCCCTTGGCTGAAATCATTTACGATTTCTTTGACCGTCTGAAATCGGTGAGCCGCGGGTACGCCTCGCTTGACTACGAATTTTTGGGTTATCGGCCGGCCGATGTGGTGCGGGTTGATATTTTGGTTGGCGGCGAGTTAGTTGACGCCTTATCTTCTATCGTCCACCGGGAGCGGGCCTACCAACGCGGGCGCCAGTTGGTAAAGCGACTGCGGGAGCTTATCCCGCGACAGCTTTTCGAGATTCCGGTGCAGGCAGCGGTAGGGGGACGGGTGATCGCCAGGGAAACGATCAGGGCGCTCCGGAAGGATGTGCTTGCTAAGTGCTATGGTGGCGATGTTACCAGGAAGAAAAAGCTGCTCGAGAAACAAAAGGAAGGCAAAAAGCGGCTGAAGCAGGTGGGTAGCGTGGAGATTCCGCAGGAGGCCTTCCTGGCTGTGTTGCGGGTGGATGATAAGTGAGCGCTCTCGGGCTCTATATTCACGTCCCCTTCTGCCGCCGAAAGTGTAACTATTGCGATTTTATCTCTTACTCTTACGACGCTGCGGCTGCCAGTCGCTACCTGCAAGCACTGGCGCAAGAGATGCGCCTCCGGGCGGCGCAATTGGGTACTAAAGCGGCTGTGGGAAGCATCTATTTAGGCGGCGGTACCCCCACCTGCCTGGGTGCAGCGATGCTGGCCGGCATTTTCGACCTAATCGCCCGCTACTTTAACGTGCTGCCTGGGGTGGAGATTACGGTTGAGGCCAATCCGGAAACCCTAACCCCCGAGCTTTTGCGGGCGCTCTACTTGGCTGGGGTAAACCGCCTGAGCATCGGGATGCAGTCGGCCAGCGATACGGAGCTGCAGTTTTTGGGGCGGGGACATACGTTCCGCAGGGTACAAGAGGCGGTTGAATGGGCACGTGGGGCCGGGTTTGTTAACCTTAACCTCGACCTGGTTTTTGGTCTTCCCGGACAAACGCTTAAAAACTGGGAGAAGACGCTTAGGGAGGCGCTTGCTCTCGGCCCCGAACATATTTCGGCCTATGACTTGGAAATCCATCCGGAAACACCGCTTGGCCAGGCGGTGGCGGCCGGTATGTGCGGGCGTTGCCCGGAGGAAGAGGCGCGGGAGATGTACCTGATGACGATAGACTGCCTGACGGCAGCAGGTTACAAGCACTATGAGATTTCCAACTTCGCCCTGCCCGGGAAGGAGTGCCGGCACAACCGCCTTTACTGGGTAGGAGAGCCGTACCTCGGACTGGGACCGGCGGCCCACTCTTACCTTGAACACCGCCGGTGGGCCAACGTAGCGGCGCTTCAAGACTACTGCGATCTGGTAGCGGGAGAAAAGCTGCCGGTGGCCGAGGAGCACGCGCTTACACCCGCGGAAGAGATGGCGGAGGCACTCTTTTTGGGCTTGCGTCTTACGGCGGGCGTCTCGCTTTCAAGTTTTGCAGCGCGTTTCGGGCGCCAGCCGGAAGCAGTCTACGGGCGGGAGATTTCCCGGTTGGTAGGGCAGGGACTCCTTTGTCGGGAGGGGGATCTTTTGCGGTTGACCCGAACGGCCTTACCGGTGGCCAATATTGTTTTTGCAGCGTTTGTATAATATACGCCGGGGTGCTGGTGATTTGGGAATTAATGGTTATTTTAGCGGTCGCAGCCTTGACAATTGTCTCCCCTGGTGCTATCTTTAAAAAAAAGCCTTTAGCACTCGCTGGGTTCGAGTGCTAACAAGAGGCGGTTCCGATGCTCGACGAAAGGAAAGAAAGGATTTTAGCGGCTGTTGTGGAGGATTTCATCGATACGGCAGAGCCGATAGGCTCACGGACTATCGCCCGGAAGTACGGGCTGGGGATCAGCCCGGCGACCATCCGGAACGAAATGGCGGATCTCGAGGAGATGGGTTATCTTAAGCAGCCCCATACGTCGGCGGGGCGCATCCCTTCGGAGCGGGGTTACCGCTATTACGTCGACTATCTGATGGAGCCGGAGGAGCCGGGGGAAGAGGAAAAGGAGCTTCTGCGTAGTTACATCAGCACTAAATCAAGGGAGATTGCTGGGGTCATCCGCCAGACCGGCCAGATTCTCTCGCAACTTACGAGTTACGCAGCGATTGCTACGGTGCCGTGCGGAAGGAGTATGTACCGCCATATCCAGCTCGTTCCTTTCGGCGTTGGGCAGGCGATGGTCTTGGTGGTTCTTGCTTCGGGAGATGTTTTCCACCGGTTGATCCCGGTTCCCGAAGGGATTACCGCCTACGATTTGGAGGCGCTTTCCCGGGTGCTTAACGCCAAGTTGCGGGGGCTTACGGTTAGAGATATTAAACTTACTCTCCTAAAGGAAATTTACGCGGAACTTTCGCATTATAAGAGTGTTCTCGATTGGACCTTCGAGCTTATTCAGGAAGCGTTACAGGTTAAAGAAGAACGGATTTACCAGGGCGGCATCCACGGCATCTTGGCCCAGCCCGAGTTCAGGGATGTGAGTCGGCTCCAGACGTTACTGGGACTGTTAGACCAGGAGGATTTTCTCTGCGACCTGCTGACCTCCCAGAGCGAGGAGCAGGGTCTGAGCATCCGGATCGGGGAAGAGTTTAACCGTCCGGATATCCGGGAACTCAGCATGGTCGCGGTAACCTACCAGATAGACGATAAGATGCGGGGAGTGCTGGCGGTGCTCGGCCCCACCCGGATGCGCTACCGCCGGGTAGCAGGAATCTTGCGCTACGTGGCGGAGAGCCTTTCGGCAGAGTTGGCTAAGTTTTACCGGTAAGAGTTCTGTCACGGCAGGAGGATCGGTTCGGTGAGCTTGAAGCAGCAGGCAACGACAGGTTCAGAAGTCAACGAGCGCTTAGCGGCCCTTATTTCCAATACCAACGCCATTCGGGCCGTGGCGGCCGCGGTGGAGGGGACGTTAGGGCCGAAGGGCCTCGACACGATGCTGGTCGACCGCTTCGGCGAGGTAATTATCACCAACGACGGGGTGACCATTCTCACCACCATGGAGGCAACCCACCCGGCGGCGAAGATGGTGATTAATGTGGCCAAGGCTCAGGATGAGGAGGTGGGCGACGGCACCACCACGACGACGGTAATGGCTGGGGCGATGGTAGGTGCCGGGCTCGAAAAAGTGCTGAAAGGCGTGCCTGTGGCGCGGGTGATCGAAGGGCTACGGCAGGGCGTTAGCTTTGCGGTCGAGGTAATGCGCCAGCAAGCCAGCGAGCTGGGGGACCTTGACGATCCCCGCCTGCGCGCTGTGGCCCTGGTGGCCGGAAGGGGGAACGAGGATATCGCCGACCTAGTGGTAAAAGCCGCCCGCCTCGTCGGTAAGGAGGAGCTTCTGAAACCGGCTTTCCGGCTGGCCGACCTTGTGGTGGCCGAGGAAGGGGCGGAGAACCAGGTTTTTGAAGGGGTGATCATCAGCAAAGAGCGGCTGAACCGGCAGATGCCCGAACGCCTCACTGAAGCGAAGGTGCTGGTTATCGATGACGCCCTGGAGCCGGAAGAGTTAGAGGAGGAGGCCCTGGGGACGGAGGCGGGGTTCACCCGCTATCTTGCGTTACAAGAAGAATTTAAACAAAATATCCGTAAACTAATCGAAATGGGGGTCAAGTTGGTTCTGGTCGACCGCGGCGTGGCGGATGTGGCAGAGGAAATGCTCACCGACGCGGGCGTGATGGTCATCCAGCGGGTATTGCAAAAGGAATTGCGCCGGGCGGCGGAACACACCGGGGCCAGAATGATCAAGCGGACGGGGCTAAAGAAGGAGCCTGAGGAGCTCGCCCGGTACTTGGGCTTCGCGGGCGAGGTTTACGATGACGAGCGCCTGGAGCAGGTCTGGATCCGGGCGGGTGGTGGCAAACCGATGGCTACCATTGTGGTCGGGGCGGCTACAGCGGAGGTTGTCGGCGAGCGGGAGCGGATCGCTAAGGACGCTGCTGCGGCCGTGCAGGCGGCGGTCAAGGGAGGTGTTGTTCCCGGGGGCGGAGCGCTGGAGATTGCCGTTGCCCGGGAGGTAGAAAAGATGCGCGGTCGCGTCCGGGGGATGGCCGCTTATGGTGTCGATTGCGTGGTCGAAGCCCTGAAGCGGCCTCTGGCGCAGATCGTTGCCAATGCCGGCTTTAATCCGCTGGAGAAGGTCGGCGACGTGGTTGCGGCACAAGTGGCGCGGCGGAAAAACTCTCTTGCGGTTGATTGTGATACGGGTGAGGTAAGAGATATGCTCCAGGCGGGAATCCTTGACCCAGCGCTGGTCAAGATTCACGCCCTTAAAGCGGCCGGGGAGATCGCGGAGGCGATCCTCCGGATCGATACGATAATCCGGAAGCGGGATGAGAAACAGGAAAGCGGGGATCAAGTCAAAGATGCCGGATAAAGAAAGGGAAGAAAAAAGGGTTAACGGGGAAGCTACTGATCCTGAGGCGGTAACTGGGGTGGAAGCGCCGGCGGCGGAAAGCTTGCCAGAGCAAGAGGCCGCCCAAAACCAAGAGGCTTCGGAGACCCTCTCTCCCGAGGAACGGATTCGCGCTCTGGAAGCGGCCCTCGGTGCGGCTGAAGCAAAAGCGGCGGAGTATTACCAGCAGCTTTTGCGGCTGCGGGCCGATTTCGAAAACCTGCGGCGCCGCGTAAACAAGGAGCGCGAGGAGTTCCTCCATTTTGCCGGTGAGGCGCTGGTGACCGCGCTTCTGCCGGTACTCGACGATTTTGAGCGGGCCTTGCAAGCACCGGGTGAGCAGGTAGCGGATTTCCTGGCCGGCGTCGACATGATCTACCGGCGGCTTAGCGAAATCCTCGCGCGTGAGGGGTTGGAGCCGATCCCGGCGGTCGGCCAGGAGTTTGATCCCAACCGCCACGAGGCGGTGGCCTATGAAACGGGTGAAGATGGTCCGCGGAACACAGTTATCGAGGAGTTCCGGCGCGGCTATATGTTCCGGGGCAAGGTTATCCGGCCGGCGCTCGTGAAGGTGGCTAAAGAAAAAGAATAAACGCGAAAAATAGGCGGCGTTGCTTGCTTCCGGCTCCGAGCAAACGTGTGAGCGGAAGCAATACAGGCTGGCAGAGCCGTCATTATCGACAATAACTGGTCTTTTTGAGGAGGGTGAAAGGTTTCTATGGAAAAAATTCTGGGGATCGACCTGGGAACGACCAACTCCTGCATGGCCATCATGGAGGGTGGCGAGCCCGTTGTGATTCCGAATGCCGAGGGCGGGCGGACGACCCCTTCGGTGGTTGCTTTCTCGAAGACGGGAGAGCTTTTGGTTGGACAGGTAGCGAAGCGCCAGGCGGTAGTAAACCCGGAGCGAACGGTGATGTCGATCAAGCGGCACATGGGTTCGAACTACCGGGTAAAGATTGATGATAAGGAATATACACCGCAGCAGATTTCCGCCTTCATCCTGCAGAAACTCAAGGCGGACGCCGAGGCCTACCTCGGGGAGAAAATAACCAAGGCGGTCATCACCGTGCCGGCCTACTTCGATGACGCGCAGCGCCAAGCAACGAAGGATGCTGGGCGCATCGCGGGGCTCGAGGTGTTGCGGATTATCAACGAGCCGACCGCCGCGGCGCTGGCCTACGGCCTCGATAAAGAAGCGACCCAAACGATCCTGGTCTTCGACCTGGGCGGCGGTACGTTTGACGTTTCCATCCTCGAAATCGGCGAAGGGGTTTTTGAGGTCAAGGCCACGAGCGGGAACAACCGCCTTGGCGGCGACGACTTCGACCAGCGGATCATCGATTACTTGGTGGCCGAGTTTAAGAAGGAGACGGGGATCGACCTTTCTACCGACCGCATGGCGATGCAGCGGCTGAAAGAGGCGGCGGAGAAAGCGAAGATCGAGCTCTCGGGCGTCACCGCAACCAACATCAACCTGCCGTTTATCACGGCAGACGCAACCGGCCCGAAGCACCTCGACCTGACGCTGACCCGGGCGAAATTCGAGGAGCTGACGGCGGACCTGGTGGAAAAGACGATGGGGCCGACGCGTCAGGCGCTTCAGGACGCGGGGCTCAAGCCTGAGCAGATCGATAAAATCCTCCTGGTAGGCGGGGCAACGCGGATGCCGTGTGTACAGGAGGCTGTCCGCCGCTTTTTCGGGAAGGAGCCTCACAAGGGGATCAACCCGGACGAGTGCGTGGCGATCGGCGCGGCAATTCAGGCCGGCGTCTTGGCTGGCGAGGTGCGGGACGTAGTGCTACTCGACGTGACGCCGCTCTCACTCGGCATCGAGACTCTCGGCGGTGTTTTCACGAAGATCATCGAGCGTAACACCACCATTCCCGTCCGGCGTAGCCAGGTTTTCACCACTGCCGCTGATAACCAGACCTCGGTGGAGATTCACGTTCTCCAGGGGGAGCGGCCAATGGCGGCCGATAACAAGAGCCTCGGGCGCTTCCACCTGATCGGTATTCCACCGGCGCCGCGCGGGGTGCCGCAGATTGAGGTTACTTTTGATATCGACGTTAACGGCATCGTGAACGTTTCGGCCAAGGACTTAGGCACCGGGAAGGCGCAGAGCATCACGATCACCGGCTCCACCCGGCTTTCCGAGGAGGAGATCCAGCGGATGGTGAAGGATGCGGAGCGCCACGCCGAGGAAGACCGAAAGCGTAAGGAAGCGGCAGAATTAAGAAACCAGGCCGAGACGATGGTTTACCAGGCGGAGAAGGTACTAAAGGACTTCCGGGAAAAGGCGGATAAGCCCCAGGTGGAGCGGCTCGAAGCGGCGGTGAAGGAGCTCAAAGAGGCGCTGGCAGGGAACGACGCGGCGCTCATCAAGCAAAAGTTAGAGGCTTTAACTGAGCCGCTCCATACCCTGACGGCGGCGATGTACCGGCAGGCAGCGAGCTCCTCGTCAAGCCAGGCGGCGGGCGGACCCGAGCAGGGAGGTCGGACGATGGATGCGGACTATGAGGTGAAGTAGTGCCAGATATTTGCCTGCCGTGGCGGGAATATTTCAGGTTACGCGGGGGCTTTCTTTACGCGCCCCGGAGAGTTTTTTCTGGATGGTAGGTACTGACTTTTTTAAGAAGGTGCGGTTTTATGGCTAAGCGTGATTACTACGAGGTTCTCGGGGTTTCGCGCAACGCGACCCAGGAAGAGATTAAGAAGGCCTACCGCCGGCTTGCGCGGCAGTACCACCCGGATGCGAACCCCGATAAAAAGGAGGAAGCGGCGGAGAAATTTCGGGAGATTACGGAGGCCTACGCGGTACTTTCGGACCCGGAGAAGCGGGCGCAGTACGACCGCTTTGGTCACGCCGGGCCCGAAGGGCAGGGCTTTGGTTTTGACTTCCGGAATTTTGATTTCCGCGACCTTGGCTTCGACTTTGGCTTCGGCGATCTTTTCGAGGCCTTCTTCGGTGGGGGGCGGCGCCGGCACGGGCCGCAGCGCGGGGCAGATCTCGAAACGCAGCTCGAACTCTCGTTTCGGGAAGCGGTTTTCGGCGCGGAGAAGGAGGTTAGGGTGCCGCGAACCGAACGGTGTGGCACGTGCGGCGGTTCGGGCGCTGCACCTGGGACCGCGCCAGAGCGCTGTGCGGCCTGCAATGGTACTGGTCAGGTGAGCTTTAGCCGCGCCACGCCCTTCGGTCAGTTCATCCAGACGCGGACCTGCGACCGCTGTGGCGGGAGCGGCCAGTTTATCCCTCAGCCCTGCCGCGACTGCAACGGGAGCGGTTACGTGCAGCGGGTCCGCAAGGTCAAGGTGAAGGTTCCTGCGGGCGTGGATAACGGCTTCCGCCTCCGGCTCCGGGGCGAGGGCGAGGCCGGTGTGCGCGGCGGCCTGCCGGGCGACCTTTACGTGCACATCCGGGTGCGTCCCGACCCGGTTTTCCGGCGGGAGGGCGATGACCTGATTTACGAAGCCGCCATTTCCTTCCCGCAGGCGGCCCTCGGGGCGGAGATTGAGGTGCCCACCCTCGAGGGAACGACGCGGCTGAAGGTTCAGGAAGGGACACAACCTGGTACCGTGGTAAGACTTAAAGGTAAGGGTGTCCCGAACCCTTACGGCCATGGCCGGGGTGACCTTATTGTGCGGCTCAAGGTTGTAACCCCAACAAGGCTTACCGAGCGGCAAAAGGAGCTGTTGCGGGAGTTTGCCCGGCTTTCGGGTGACGACGTGGCAAAAGGAGATAGGGAAAAAGGTTTTTTTGAAAAGGTCCGGGATGCCTTTATGTAAGCACGGGCGTGATCGGCAGATAACATAACTCCAGAATTTCTGTTCAAGACAGCCGCAAGGCTGTCTTAAATTTT
>NZ_JBRAIN010000068.1:0-10025 GCF_052743955.1 Thermodesulfitimonas sp. | reverse complement strand
CGTGGGCGAAGGAAATCCCTTCCCGCTCCACCACGTTCACCCCGGAGGCCGCCGCGTCGAGAAGGAGGTCCACGAGGTGGTCGTCTAACAGGTTTACCTCGTCCACGTAGATGATCCCGCGATTCGCCCGGGCCAGGATCCCCGGCTCGAAGCGCCGCCGCCCGTAGCGCAGCGCGTGCTCGAAATCGAGGCTTCCCACCAGCCGGTCCTCGGTAGCGGATACCGGCAGGTCCACCACCGGCACCGGCCGCGTCACCGGCAAAAGCGGCGCACCGGCCGCCAGCCGCTCCCGGCAAAAAGGGCAGAGCGTCACCTCGTCCGCCGGGTCGCAGTTGCACGGGCAACCGGCCACCACCCTAAGCGGCGGCAAGAGCGCCGCGAAGGCCCGGACCGCCGTTGATTTGGCGGTTCCTTTTTCCCCGCGCACCAGGACCCCGCCGACCAGCGGGTTGATGGCGTTCAAAATAAGGGCGAGCTTTAGCTCCTCCTGACCGATAATGGCCGTAAAGGGATAAACGTAGCGCCTGAATTCGACCATTTTTACCTCCGCAAAACGATTCCTGAATAAAAGTTAACGAGATGCGGGAAACAGCCCGCGGTCCTATGCCGGCCTGCAAATCCAGGTTTAACCTAGGTAGCAGGCTTTATCCGGACTTTCAACTGCTAACTTCGAACTCCGAACTATTTAACGTCGAACGCTATTCCTCATTCCGCTTGAGCCGCCATAGCCCGAGCGCGGCGAAAAGCAACGTCCAGCCGGCGAGCAAGCCCACCGCCGGCCAGGGCACCGGGTTTCCCGTGAAACTGGCCCGAAGCACCGCCGTCGCCGGCGTGAGCGGCAAGAACCACACAAGATACTGCAGCGCTCCTGGCAACCGCTCTAAAGGCACCAGCGTGCCGCAGAGAAAGGTCATCGGCACCACAATGAACTCGCTAATCAACGTCTGGTCGTCGAAAGAGCGCAGGGAAAGCCCCAGGAAAACCCCGAAAGCGCCCGCGGCAAAGGCGCAAGCCACAAGCCACAGCAGCCCAGCAAAAGAAAAACGAAAGCCGGGAACGAAAAGTAGCGCCAGCGCCAGCACGATGCTGCCGGAAAGCAGGCCCCGGAGCGCTCCTGCAAGCGTGTAGCCCAGCCAGAGCGCCGTGCCGGCCAGCGGCGCCAGCCGGTAGGCGTCGAAACTTTTGAACTGCAGCCGGTTGTAAAAGAGGCGTACGGTTACGGAAGAAATTCCGTTATTAAAGACCGCGAGCGCCACCACACCGGGCACCAGAAACTCAAGATAGCTAAGCCCCCCAGGCATAAACAACTTTAAGCGCTGACCCGCCCCGTACCCGAAACTCAGGAGAAAGACGAGCGGCGAAAGCATATAAACCGTAAAGTAGAGCCAGAAGCGGCGCCGCCAGGTGAGGAGTTCCTCCCAGACGACCGGATACCAGCCAAAGACAACTTGGCGCATCAGTCCTGCCGCCTCCATTCCAGGAGTACATAAGCGAGAAGGGAAAGCGCGCCGAGCCAGCCGAGACTCTGCAGGAACCAGTCCCAGTGGTTCCCTCCCCCAAGGGCCAGCGCGCGCAGGTTGTAGGTTCCCGCCGTGAGGGGCAAAAACCAGCTCGCCTCGCGGAGGCTCCCCGGCAACCGCTCCACAGGAAAGAAGGTGCCGCAAAAGAAGGTCATCGGGAAGACTATCGCGTTAGTAAACATCAACACGTCCTTGTCCCCGCGGGCGACCATCGCCACCGCCACCGCAAAGGCCGCAAAGGTGAAGGCAATCACGGCCAGCTGCACCACGAAGAAAAACGATAACCGGAAACCGCCAACTATCGCCCACGCCGCCAGGTAAACCAGCAGCGCCATAAGCACCCCTTTTCCCCCGCCGGCCACTAAGTGACCCGCTAACAGGGAACGGGTAGAAAGCGGCGCCAACAGGTACTCGTCCAGCACCTGGTAAAAGGTCCGCCGCAACGTAAACCAGTTAACCAGGTCGCTGTAGCTCGCGGTAACGGCCGCCATCACTACCAGGCCCGGAACGAGGAAATGGAGGTAGTGCACACCGGCTGCGCTCTCCTTAAAGTTCCAGGCAAAGAGGAGGAGAAAGAGCACCGGCCGGTTCAGTCCCCCGACCAGAAAGCGCCACCAGCGCCGGCGCCAGACCAGCCCCATCGCCAGCACCAGCGGCAGCCAGGCAGGATAGACCCTCTCGGCCCAAGGCTGCTTCCCCACCGCTGCTTCCGCCATTGCCTTCATCCTCCCCGCCGCCCGCTTCCCTTTTACCTCTTTCAGCCTTCAGCAATCTCCCGCCCCGTAAGCTCTACGAAAACATCCTCCAGGTTCGTCCGCCGCACGGTAACGTCCCCAGTCAAGGTGCCGGCGTAAACCTTAGCCTCCTGCCGCGTGGGAAAGAAGACCCGTCTGGTCCCCTCCCGGTCGAAAAACTCTACGCAAAAAGCACCTAACTGCGCCATCAGCTCCCGCGGCGCCCCCAGGGCGATAAGTTTTCCCCGGTCGATGATCCCAACGCGGTGGCAGAGCGCCTCCGCTTCCTCAATATAGTGAGTGGTTAAAAAGACCGTAACGCCATCGCGGTTTAAAAGCTGAATTAGGTCCCAGATGCGTCGCCGCGTCTGGGGGTCCAGCCCAATTGTCGGTTCGTCCAGGAAAAGGAGCGGCGGCTCATGAAGAAGCGCCCGCGCAATGAGTAACCGTCGGGCCATTCCCCCGGAGTAGTTCTGGACGCGGTCGTTCGCCCGGTGGGCAAGCCCCATGTAGGCGAGCAAATCCTGGATCCGCTTCTCCCGCAATTTTCTCGGTAACCGGTGCAAAAGCGCGTGCAGAACCAGGTTCTCCCGGCCCGTTAGCTCCCGCTCCAGGTTGTTGACCTGGGGCACAACGCCAATCAAGCGCTTCACCGTTACTGGATCCTCGGCCACGTTTACCCCGGCGACGAAAAGTTCCCCCGCCGTAGGCCGGGCCAAGGTGGTAAGCATCCGGATCAGCGTTGTTTTTCCGGCGCCGTTCGGGCCCAGAAGCCCGAAAATCTCCCCGCGCCTGACGGAAAAAGTGACACCGTTAACGGCAGTTACCGGCCCGTAGCGCTTTACCACCCCGCGTACCGCCAGTCCCGCTTCTTCCGGAACCAACTCTTCCTGCGGGGTAAGGGCGGTTAGCCGCTCCGGATGAGCCCCAACGCCCTCACCGACAGGCCGCGCGTCAGCCCGCTCCCTCTTAACCAGAAAAAATCTACGCTCGCGCAAGCGCCGCCAACCCCTCCCTTACTTCTTTCCCCTCCGGCGCATCTGCCGGCGCCACCGGTGTCACCTGAATCCCCCACGGTGCCTCGGTAACCACCGCCTCCACACCGTACACCACCCGGAGGTTTGCCGGCGTGAGCACCGCCGCCGGTTTCCCCGCCGCAAAGACCCGCCCCTCGTGCAGCAGCAGTAAACGGTCCGCAAAACGGCTCGCCAGGTTCAGGTCGTGCAGTACCGCCACCACGGTCCGCCCCTCCGCCGTAGCCAAGCGCCGGATTAGCGCCATCACCTCAAGCTGGTAGCGGATGTCGAGCGTCGCCGTGGGTTCGTCAAGGAGCAAAACTTCTGGTTCTTGGGCCAGCGCGCGCGCCAAAAAAACCTTCTGCTGCTGCCCGCTGGAAAGCTCCCCGAGCAGCCGCTCCGCCAGGGAGGTCAGCCCCAAGTAGCCGAGGGCCGCGCCCACCACCTCCAGGTCGCGCTGGCTGACGCTCCAGGTGAGGTAGGGCCGCCGCCCCTGCAGGACCGTCTCCACTACCGTTGTAGGGAAGCCCGCCTGCCCACCCGGCGGCGGCACATAGCCCAAACAGCGCCCGATCTCGCGGCCGCGTAGTGCCGCCAAGTTCTTGCCGTCAACGAAGATCGTCCCTGTCCGGGGCCGGAGCACCCGCGCTAAGCACCGGAGCAGCGTCGACTTTCCGGAGCCGTTGGGACCGATGATGCCGAGCACCTCACCTCCCGACACCTTGAAGGTGATGTCCGCCAAAGCCGGCACGCTGCCGTAGGTGAAGGAAACATTCTTTACTTGCAGCCGCATCTTTCACCCTCCCGTCACGTTCGGCGTTCTACGTTCGACGTTTAAGAAGTATTCTGCGGGCCGGGATAAGGCCGGAGGCCGTTTCCGGTAAATACGGCAAAACCGTTTGGATGCCGGAAACGCTACGCTTTATCCCGGCCCGCCAGAAACAGATGTCGGCTGCAGGAAAACGTCGAACGGACCCCAAAGCTCTATCAGTCTGAGCTTGAACTGCGAACCGTAAACGCCTTACCGGATGATCACCTGCCGCTTCGCACCGTCCCACTCGGCCTTAAGCCCCAGAGCTTGGGCCACAAAGCGGTAGGGGAGCATCGTCCGACCGCTCACGATCTCCGGCGCCGCATCAATAGAAACGGGCACGCCGTTAAGGAGATAATCCTTGGCGCCGAGCTTGAACTGAACCACCCGCTTACCGGCGAAAATCGTCACGGTTCTATTGGCACCGTCCCAGATGATTTGGTCGTCACCGATACCGGCCGCGTAAGCTAAGTAGCGCACCGGCGCGTAAGTCCGGCCGTTTTTAATGTAGGGCGCGACCTCCATCTCCTTCTCTTCGCTGCCAATCCGGTACCTGGTGCTGCCGATGGCGAAGACCGCCTCCGCCCGGATGGCCACCGGTGCCGGCGTCAGGCACTCCGCCAGGACACACGATAGCTTATTAAGTGATGAAGAAAAGAGAGTCTCCGTCTCACTCAGGGCGCTGCCGCTAACCTCGAGGGTGACCGGCCCTACCGGCACCGTCCGGTCTAAAGTAAGCAGGATGTTGTCTACCACCACCGTGCTCCCCATCTGCTCGTAGGCTGCTTCCGCGGTGGTTTCCTCGTGGGTGGTCTCCTTCGTTGTAACCTGCTCACTACCGGCCACCGGCTTCTCCACCGGAGTGGCGCTCGCGAGCTTCACGGGAATTACGAGCGTGCGGTCGTCATCTTCCAACTTAATTCCGGCGGTATCGAGCTCTAGGTCGCCAGCCGTCACCGCCGCGTTGGGCTTTGCAGCGAAGCGCACCCCCGCCGGCAACGTGAGTTTCAAAACGGCGCGGTTCCCAGCCGCGTCGCGCGCCCGCAAAGCGCCTACCACATTTTCTTGAATAGTGACCGCCCCTACTGGCTGCGCCGCCAGACCAACCCTTACCTTACCGCCTCCAGGGGTTACCTTAACCGGCGCCTGCACGTTCGCTACCGTTACGCTCTGGCTGAGGCCCGGTCCTCTCACCGTCACCGTCAGCTCCTCGGGAAGGTAAACCGTCAGGTCTACGGTAGCGTTCTTGAAGCAGAAGATGGTCCGCCGGGTGCTCTCTGTAGAAACCCGGTAAATGAGGGTTCGCCCGTCGTCGCGCGTTCTGTGGTACTCTAGTTGCCCGTTCCCCGCCTCGCGCGCCACCGTTGGCAACCGGTTCCATTTCGCCCCCTCCGGCAGCGTAAGGCTCAAAAGTCTCCCCGACGGCAGGTCGCAGGCCATTCCCTCGGTAACGGTGAAGCTCCCGATATGCTGGTTCTGCCGGCCGGCCACCACGTCGAGCGTGCTCTTCGCCGCCGCGCTAAGCCCAGAGACCAAATACTTTGCCACCGTCACTTCGGCGATTTTCTCGCCGCCGACACCCGGATTAGTACCGCCGTAAGTCACCTTTACGTCGCGCGCGGTAGCGAAGGGCTCGTTCGCCTTGACCGAAGCCTTGATCACCAACTGCCCGGGGCTCCCGCTGCTCGCCTTATCGATCTTTAAGTAGAGGGCGCTGCAGCCGTTCTTTTCGGTATAAACGTCGTAGCCCACGCTCCCCGCGCCAAAGCCGCCCTGCGGGATGAGCTGTACCCTATCCCAAGTAAAGCCCAGGCTCAAGACGAGCTTCACCGTGTTGCCGCTGGGGAAGTCCGCGGCGTTCGGTTTGAGCGCCCCGGCGAAATCCTCCTTCAGGGTGATGTTGGCGATCTGCCCGCCAATATCAGTAATCTCGGTGGCCGCAGCCGCGGTGATGTTGCTCCCACCCGCGGTTAGGAGCTTGCCCACGGTCACCGAACCGGAAGAGAAGCCGGCGGTGGAGGGCGCGTCGAGCGTCACCTTGATGTCGGAGGACTCGAGATCCTCAGGCCTCACAGGCTTGATATGCACCCTGTCGAGGTAACAGTATATCCTGACATACTTCGTCGTCGGCGCCCACTCCTGGTTCACAATTAACGTAAAACTGTTCCGCGCCGTCGCCTGAAAGAGGAGCTGTGCCGGCACGCCCGCGATCCCGGCCTTATCGCCATAGCTGTAGGTCTGCCCGTTTACCGTAAAACCAGCATCGCTGAAGTCAACCGGGTAAGTAGCATTAGTAACCGAAGGTAGATAAGAAGGACCGCCAGGGAAGTAAAACTTTATCCTGGTAAGTTCAACGTAAGACGGAAAAGTAACTGTCACGTAATCGCCCCGGTTTATCGACCCCGGCTCGGTTTCACTAATACATAAGGCACCAAGCTCCGTATCGGTTTCCGGCGCTACATTTGGACACCAGAGCGCCTTGTTCGACGTATTAGCATTGGCCACCCCGGAAAAGCCGCATAAGAAAACGGCCAATAAGAGTGTTAGAAAGCTCAATTTCAACTGCTGCATTAGCCAACCTCCCCCGGGTAAATCATAGATTCTTCGCTGTTCAATAAGAAGCCGCATCCCTTATGGATACACGTAAGCCCCCTTAAGCTCCATCTTGTGGAATTTCTGCAGCATCTCCTTATGGATCGCCGCTGGATTCACGTCCTTGAAGAGTTGCGGGTAAAGCCACTTGGCGATGTAAGCCATCCCGACGACCGCCCGCGGCCCGGTGAAGATCTCGCTCGAAAGCATATAGACCTTCCCCTGCCGCACGGCGGTAATTTTGCTCCAGCCGGGGCGGCGCATTATCTCCGCGCGCTTCTCCTTCATCGCGTCCGGCTTCTCGTCGTAGCCCGAAGGAATAGAACTGCCGCAAGCCTTGATAATCACCTCCGGGTTCTGCGCTACCAGCCACTCGGAGCTGATCTTCGGGTAGGGCGCCCGCAGCCCGGCGCCGATATTCCGCGCCCCGACGCCGTCCAGAAGCTCGGCGCCGCCGGAGCCAGGACCACTTAGCGTGTAGTCGGTGTACTGCTCTAAATAGACCAGTGGCCGCTTATTGAGCGGTATTTTCCTTGTCCGCTCCGCAAATAGCTTCTGGTACTTCTCGAAGTAAGCGATGTAGGCCGCCGCCTCCTTCTGCCGGTTCATGATCACCCCCAGAGTGCGGATGTCCTGCGCCATCGTCTTAAGCTTGTAACAGTCTAAAAACACCACCGGCACCCCGGCCAGCTCGAGCTGCGTGATGATCTCCGGCTTCAAGAACTTTCCGTAGCCGAAGACCACATCGGGTTTTAACGCCAGGATCTTCTCCACGCTCGGGGTGAAGGATTTACCGACATCCTGCGCCTTCTTGAGCCGCCCGGTGAAAAACTTATCCTCTAACGTATAACTCGATGCCCCCACGATTTTATCCGCGTCACCGAAGGCGCAGATCAGCTCCGCCACGTCGCCGTTGACCTCCACGATCCGCTGCGGCGGGCAGGGAACACGCACCGTCCGCCCCATAGAGTCTTTAACGGTAATCTTTTTTGCCGCTTCCGCCGGCGTCCGTGAACCCGCAAACGTCCCCAGAACCACCACCAGAAGCGTCATGAGCAAAGCCACCAGCCACCGTAAACGCAACCGCCTCACCTCCTATCTCAATATTTTGGGTTAGACCTCCGGTTTTCTCAGGATCTCAGCCAATTTCAAATCTTGGGTGGTCACCCACTTACCGCTCCCTCTAAACGTTTTAATTTTAATTTTTAAAGTGGCTCAACGCCTAAAAACCTTGTATAGCCGTTTTCACCCCCACCACTGCCGCCGCTTTTTAATCAGCAGGTAAATGAAGAAGGGCGCGCCCATTAGACTGGTAACAATTCCCACCGGCAGCTCGGTCGGCGCAATAACCGTCCGCGCCAGGGTGTCGGCGAGCAATAGCAGGACCGCACCCATAAAACAGGAGCAGGGAATGAGAAAGCGGTTGTCGCTGCCAACCAGCATCCGGCAGATGTGCGGGCCGATCAAACAGATAAAGCCGATGATGCCGGTGAAGGCAACGGTGGCCGAAGCGGCGAGGGTGGCTAAGCTTAAGGTGACGACCCGCAGCCGGCCCACCTTGATCCCGAGGCTCGCGGCCACTTCCTCCCCCGCGCCAAGCACGTTGAGGTCCCAGGCGTAAAGGCAGAGCCCGACTATACAGAGTAGCACCACCGGGGTCAGCAACGCCACCATCTGCCAGTCGGCGCCCCAGAAGCCGCCCATCAGCCAGACAATGAGTTCCTTCAGGGCGTCGTTGTTGGAGATGTATTTCAGGAGGGAGACGCCCGCCTGAAAGAGGTAACCAATGGCGACTCCGCCCAGAACCAGCGTCTCGGGCGCCATCCCCTTAAACCGCGCCAGGGAGAAAGCCAGGAGTGTGGTCAACCCCCCGAAGATGAAGGCGTTGGTCACGATGAGCCAGCGCGACACGTCGAGGTAGTTCCCGCCCACCAGGCCCGTCCCCAAGACAATCGCCAGGGCCGCGCCGAAGGCCGCGCCGCTCGAGAGCCCCATCGTGTAGGGCGAGACCAAGGGGTTTCTTAGCACCCCCTGCGCCACCGCGCCGGCTCCGGCCAGGCTCATCCCGGTGATGGTAGCCAGGACGATGCGGGGAAGGCGGATCTCCCAGACGACCGTCCGCGCTAAGTCGCTCACCGGCGCGGTTTTAATCCCGAAGTGGCTCAAGATCACCCGCCAGGCATCCGCCACGCTTATCCCGGCCGCTCCCGCCGCCGTGCTCACGAGAGCGATCAGCACGGTGAGGCCGAGCAGCAGCACCGTAAACAGGAGCTTGCGCCCGGTATGGCGCGCGTAGGTGCTTTTTACCGCGTCAAACTCTACGGCCAGTCCCCGCGCTACCTCTGCGGGTAAACCCATACGCCTTTAAGCTCCTCCCCGTAGAACCTCTTGAGCATCTCCCGGTGGACCGCCTCCGGGTTCACGTCCTGGAAAAGCTCCGGATGCAGCCATTTGGCAACGTAGCAAAGTCCCACCGCACTTTGCGGTCCGAAGGCGATCGAAGACGAAATCAGATAGACACGCTTCTTTTTAACGGCGGTTGTCGTCTTAAGGGCAGGTCGGGCCATAATCCTGCGCTGGAGCGAAACCAACTCACTCGTCGTCTTCGCCTCAAAACCGATGCCCTTATTAGTCACGCCCGCAAAATCGGCGGAAACATTTTTAATTACCGCCTGCGGGTCTTTCCCCGCCACCCATTCCGGCGTAACCGTAGGATTAGCGAGACCCAGCGGTGCCGCAATATTAACGCCCCCGGCCCACTCGATCATGGTGTGGCCACCGGAACCGGGACCCGTGCTCCCCCAGTCCCTCATTGAGCTTTCCCAGTAGACCTTCACTCGCTGGTCAGGCCGCAACTTGCGGGTCCTTTCCGCGATCATTCGCCAGTGGCTTTCAATAAAACCCGCATAGGCCTCTGCCCGTTGCGGACACTGAAAAATTAAGCCCAGGGTCCGTATCTCGTTGCCCAAAAAATTATGGTTATACCCGTAGACCCGCATCACCGGAATCCCGGCCCGCTCAAGCTGACTCCTAATTTCCGGTTTCATCGCCCACTCGAGCACCAGGTCAGGCTTTAAAGAAATGATCTTCTCTACATCAGGTGTAACCGCACTACCCACACTGGGCACCTTCTCAACGTAGCCAAGCCACTTCTGGTTTTTCTTCGTATAGTCGTAAACGCCCACAACCTTCTTTTCCTGCCCCAGAGCTTTGAGGATCTCCGCCTGGTAGCTCCCCGTAACCACCACCCGCCGGGGCGGTGATGGTACCCGCACTACGTGCTTCTCAATTTCCCCGGTCGGGGTGACGAAATACTCGGTGACGGTGATCCGCTTCTGGGTAGCCGCAGTTG
>NZ_JBRAIN010000067.1:0-10047 GCF_052743955.1 Thermodesulfitimonas sp. | reverse complement strand
TGACATTTTACCGTGAGTCTTTTAAGGCAAAAATACAGCCTCCTTCAAAAACCCGGGCCTCGAAAGCGATCAGCCCACGATCGCCTGCCAGCCAAGATCGGGCGCCACGGTTCCGGCGCAGGAACCCGCCAGGTGGGCCGCAAACTCGCTCTGGCAACATTCGAGCGCATAGACCAGCGCCTTGCCCGCCATCCGGCCCAGGTCGCATCTGGCCGCAGGCGCGACGGCTTTGGCCACTTCGCTGAGCAAAGCGATTTCTGCCGTGGTCGTCTCTCCCTTAAGCACGCGCTCCAAGATCTCCTGTCCGCGCTTGGTCCCTACGCGGCAGGAGACGCACGCGCCACAGGACTCTTTCTGAACGAAGTCGAGGAAATATTTGACCATTTCCACCATACAGACGCTTTCTTCCAGGAAGAGCTTGCCAGCCGAGCCGAGGGCCGCCACAACTCGCCCCAAAGACTGGTAGTTGATTCCCGTAGCCTTTAAGGAGTTGGGCCCCAGGTCTTTTAGCCGCGCCGTGAAATCGGAAGCCACCTGGGCAAACCGGGCTCCCTCCGAGGCCGACACCCATTCCAGCCGTAACCGGTCCCGCTCGATCCCTATCCAGTCGAGCAGGCGGTACAGCACCTTGATCCGCCGCTCGGCATAGTAGTTGCCCCTGACGTAGTGACAGTCGCCGGGATGGCAGCCGCCGACCAGCACGCCATCGGCGCCGCAAAAGAAAGCCTTCAGGATAAACTCCGGCTCCACCCTTCCCGAACAGGGCACCCTGATGATCCGGAGGTTCGGCGGGTAACTGTACCGGAGGGAGCCGGCCAAGTCGGCACCGGCGTAACTGCACCAGTTGCATAAAAAGGCGATAATGTTGGGCTCAAAACCGTTCGCCATCCTTTTAATCCTCCTTGAGCAAGGCCAATTCTTTTTCCACCCATTTCGGGTTGTGTTCCTTAGCCCATTCTAACGGCACCGTGCCCGGCCCAAGTCTGAACATCGCCTTGAAGTCCGGCCAGTTGTAAATTACCAACGGGACATGGACAAAAAGCATGAAGAGCGTCACAAAGAATGAGAGCCAGACGTGGAGTTTGAAAAAGGTGAGGGTCCAGAATTTCCCCAGCGCCTGGGGAATGAAGTACAAAGACCAGCCGGTCACTCCCAATATTGCGAGGGTGGCCATGACGCACAGGCCGTAAAACTTTTGGCCGGCGTTGTACTTCGACTGCGGCGGGGAGCCAGGAGAACCCGATTTTAAATAACTTATAGGGGTAGCCGCCGAGGTTTTTCCACCAAGCGATTGTATCCCGATCCCAGCTGAGCAGCTCCTTAGCGAAGATAAATGCGCGGTCAGGCGTCACTATAAGGTAGTCCAGCGTCACCAAGGTTAAAGGGATGGCGAAATAGATATGCCACTGCATAAACGCTGCCCTTACCGCCTCGCCGACAAACTTAAAGTAGACGGCGAACCCGGTTGCCGCCAGAACCACCCAGCAGATCATAAGCACGATATGCATGATCCTGCTGGGGACAGAGTGGCGTAGCACCACCATCTTCTCCATACATCACACCCCCATCGGAAAGGTTTTTACGCGCGGTGCGTAACCTGTGTGGAGTAAGGATTCGCTTGTTTCGCTAAGCGGGTGGGTTGCGAACTCGCTGTAAAGCCGCTCTGCTTTTTCTGCCTTAATACTTAGCTTCCATAACCTGTAAAAGAAAGACCACGAAAGCCGCCGTATCTTACGGTAGACCTTCGTGGTCTCCTTTAGCCTACTTTGGGAGGAACCGCCGTACCGCCGGTTTCGCCCGGCTGACATCTTAAAGTACAAACTTTCGCTTTCAGAACAAGATCTCCTGCTAAATAAAGAAAAAATTTTTCACCGCTAAGTAAAATTTGTCGCCTCACGGGGATTGTTTTTAAGCCCCAAGCAGCTATAATGGTGATTAACCAGCAACCGCGAAGGTCGGAATTCTTTTTACTTTATTTCAGTAAAAGTTTTTACAGTAAAAGTCACCATAAAAGGCCACGGAGGTCTCTACCCTGCCGCGAAGGCGGGGCGGGCGCGGTGGCCTTTTTGTTTGGATGTGTAAATCAGAGTCGAGCGAGGTTAACTCGTGTCACTTTTGCTAACACCGGATGTGATACAAGGGGTAGAGGGGTCACGCGGATCGCGGTGATCGACGGTCAGGGCGGTGGCATCGGTAAGCTTCTGGTGGAAAAATTACGCTGCGCCCTGCCGGAAGAGGTGGAGATAATCGCCTTAGGAAGCAACGCGGTGGCCACTGCGGCTATGTTGAAAGCGGGCGCGAACAGCGGCGGTTCCGGCGAGAACGCGATCGTACAAACCACGCCCGCAGTGGATCTTATTGTAGGCACCATCGGCGTATAGTTGTGGCGCCCAGCATGTTGGGGGAGATCACGCCGCGGATAGCCGAAGCGGTAGCGCACAGTCCGGCACGCAAGCTGCTTCTTCACCTTAACCGGGCCGGAATCGAGATCATAGGCGCCTCAAAAGAGCCTTTGCCCTACCTCGCCGATATGCCGGTGGAAGAAGTGCGCGCCCACCTGCGCGAGCGGATGGCGGAAGGCCGCCGGTTGCTGCAAAGCGCAGCGACTACCCCGCTGCCCAAAAATTTCGACGCTTGAGGGGGCGCCAAGATTACGGACCGGCCTGCCTTTTGAAAGAATATACGCATCAGGTAGCTACTTAGCTCTTAAATTTTTAACGTAACGTCCTGCGGCGGGGGTTCGCACCTGACGGCAAGGGACGGGGAGGAAACGGCCCGCCCTTTGCCCGGCGGGCCGTTAAGTTCGGGAGGCAAAAGACGGATGGAGAGCCGGATCGGCGTTATCGGGATTATCGTGGAAAACCGGCGCGAGGCGGCACCGCGCGTTAACGAGATCCTAAGCCGGCACGCGGATATCATCGTCGGCCGGATGGGCGTCCCCTACCGGGAGAAAAACCTTTCGGTTATCACGCTGATTGTAGACGGAACCACGGACGCCCTCGGCGCCCTGACGGGACAGCTCGGCGCGCTGCCCGGCGTCAAGGTTAAAAGCGCCCTGGCGAGGAGGCTTTCCGGTGAAGACCCGCAAAGAAAAGGATCTGCTCGGTGAACTAGAGGTGCCCCGTGACGCTTACTACGGTATCCACACCCTACGGGCCAAGGGTAATTTCGCCGTCTCGGGGCTCAAAGTGTACCCCGACCTCACCTGGGCTCTGGCTCTGGTGAAGAAGGCTGCGGCCATGGCAAACACGGAGTTAGGGTTGCTCGACCGGCAGCGGGGGGCAGCCATCATCCAGGCGGCGGGAGAATTAGCGGCGGGTATGTACCGGGACCAGATTGTGGTTGACGCCCTCCAGGGAGGCGCGGGCACCTTCACCAACATGAACGTCAACGAGGTTATCGCCAACCGGGCGATCGAACTCCTCGGCGGGGAGAAGGGTAACTACGCCATCGTCCACCCCCTCGACCACGTTAACCTCGGGCAGTCGACCAACGACGTTTATCCTACGGCACTCCGGGCCGCCGCCATTAAGTTAGTGCGGGCTTTAGCCCAGGCGATGGCGCAGCTTCAGGGGGCACCCCAGGCGAAAGAGAAGGAGTTTGCTGCCATCCTCAAGATCAGGCGCACCGAGTTGCAGGACGCGGTCCCGGTCACCCTCGGCCAGGAGTTCGGGGCGTGGGCCGAAGCGGTAGCGCGGGACTGGTGGCGCCTCTATAAAGCCGAAGAACGGCTCCGCCAGGTCAACTTGGGCGGGACGGCGGTAGGCACCAGACTCAACGCCAGCCGCCGGTACATCTACCGGGTGATCGAAATCCTGCGTGAGCTGACCGGTTTTGGTCTGGCGCGCGCCGAAAATTCCTTCGAGGCCACCCAGAATGCCGATATCTTTGCGGAGGTTTCCGGATTCCTGAAGACCGCCGCGGTTAACCTAGCCAAAATCGCGGGGGATTTGCGCCTTCTCTCCTCCGGTCCCCGCGCTGGCCTCGCGGAGATCAGGCTTCCCGAGGTGCAGGCCGGCTCCTCGATCATGCCCGGCAAGGTTAACCCCGTTATCCCGGAGATGGTCACACAGGTCGCCTACCAGGTTATGGCTAATGATGTTGCCGTCAATATGGCTGCTGCTTCTGGCTGTTTGGAGCTGAACGCCTTTTTACCTTTGATAGCCCATAACCTCTTGCATTCCCTTACGTTGCTGGCGAACGCGGCGCACCTCCTGGCCGAAAGGTGCGTGCAGGGTATTGTGGCCGACCCCGAGCGCTGCCGCGAGTTGTTAGCGGCCAGCCAGGGGGTGATTACCGCTTTTGTCCCCTACATCGGTTACGAGAAGGCTGCCAAATTAGTGACTAAAGCCGTGGCCCTTGGCCGGCAGGTTACCGAGCTATTGGTAACCGAAGGAATTTTTACCTGGGACGAGGTAGCGGCGATTTTGCGGCCGCAAGAATTAACGACGCCGGGAGTCGCCGGGGCGTGCTACTTCCGGAACCGAAGACCGGCGGAGAACCCGCCCGCAGGCGAGCGGCCCGGTACGGATACTTTTAAAAGTTATTAAGGAAGGAGAGAGAAGATGCTGCCACCGGAAGAAGAAGATTGGCGGGAAAAACGGTTGGCGCTGATCCGCAGGTACGAGGCGGCGGAGAAACGGGAGGATTTCATAAAAGAGGAAGAGATCGCGGCCATCCTCGCCCGCACGGCGGACCCGCCGCGCGCAGCGGTTGCGGAAGTTTTATCTAAAGCGCGGGAGCTGCACGGCTTGAACCCGGAGGAGGCAGCGGTGTTCCTCAACTGCCGGGACGCTGAAGTGTGGGAAGAGATCTTTGCCACCGCTCGGCAGATCAAAGAGGCGGTTTACGGCAACCGGATTGTGCTCTTTGCGCCGCTTTATATCTCGAGCCCCTGCGTTAACAACTGCGCTTACTGCGGTTTCCGCCATACCAACGCGGCGGTAAGCAAAAGGACCCTGACGGCGGAAGAGTTAGCGGAAGAGGTCCGGATACTCACCCAGAACGGACACAAGCGCCTCATCGTGGTCCACGGCGAACACCCCGTAAGCGACGTTGACTTTATGTGCCGCACCATCGAGAAGATCTACGCCACCAAAAACGGCCGCGGGGAGATCCGGCGGGTTAACGTCAACGCCGCCCCGCTGACCGTAGCGGAGTACCGGCAGCTGAAGGAAGTAGGCATCGGCACCTATCAGGTCTTCCAGGAAACCTACCACCACGAGACCTACCGGAAGATGCACCCCGCGAACACCCTGAAAGGGTCCTACCGGTGGCGCCTTTTTGCCCTGCACCGGGCCATGGAGGCCGGCATCGACGACGTGGCGATCGGCGTCCTTTTCGGGCTTTACGACTGGCGCTTCGAGGTGCTCAGCCTCATCTGCCACGCGCTGGATTTGGAGCGCGAGTTCGGCGTGGGGCCCCATACCATCTCCTTCCCGCGGCTAGAACCGGCCCTGAACACCCCGGTAGCGAGCGCCCCGCCGTACCCGGTTTCGGACGCGGATTTCAAAAAGGTCATCGCCGTCCTGCGGTGTGCGGTGCCCTATACGGGACTGATTCTGACCTGCCGCGAACGGCCCGCGCTGCGGCGGGAGGTCATCCCGCTAGGGGTGTCCCAGACCGACGCGGGGTCCCGAATTGCCGTCGGCGGCTACGCGCAAATGGCCCGGGAACATATCCTCGACCGCCAGCAGTTCCAGTTGGGCGACACCCGTTCTCTCGACGAGTTCATCCGCGAGCTGTGCGAAGACGGGTACATTCCTTATCTTCTGCACCGCTGGTTACCGTGCCGGGCGCACCGGGTGCCACTTTATGTCTTTCGCCAAAAAGGGGCTGGTGAAAAACTTCTGCATCCCGAACGCGGTGCTCACTTTCAAGGAGTACCTGCTCGACTACGCCACGCCGGCTACCCGGGAAGTAGGCGAAAAACCGATTGCCGCCTACGTTGGTAGGTTCGCGCAGCAGATGCCGAAACGCGCCGCGGCGCTACGGGAAATGCTCACCCGGATGGAGGCGGGAGAGCGTGACTTTTACTTCTAAAGGCCGGCGGACGCCCCCAAACGCCGGGGTGGAGATGCCGGCGGCGTTGCTCGGGGCCTTACAGCAGGCGGCGGCAGCGGCCTGTAGCACTTACGGTGTGCCCAAGATCTACTTTGCCCGGGCCTTCGGCAACCGCCTCCACTACCTGACGGGCTACGGCGAAGAGACCTACCTGCCGGCGGTGAAAGAGCTTATAAGTGACGGCCTCTGGGTTTTTATCGGGGGCGCCGCGCGGCTGACGGCGGCAGAGCGAAGCGAACTGGTTAAAACGCTGCGGGCGGTTGTCGCTGCCCATTGCCCCGCCGAAAAGACGCATCCGGTGCTGTCCAACGACAGAAAGGAGGAAACCAACCGGTGAGCCTGAACGCCACCCCGCGCGGCCAGCGCTTGCATATCGCTCTTTTCGGCCGCCGCAACGCCGGTAAATCGAGCCTGATTAACGCCCTGACCGGTCAGGAAACCGCCATTGCGGCTGACGTTCCCGGCACCACCACCGATCTGGTATCCAAGGCCATGGAGATCCTACCTCTCGGTCCGGTGATGCTGGTTGATACGGCGGGTCTCGACGACGTCGGATACTTAGGAGACCTGCGGGTAAAAAAGAGTCTGGCGGTCCTGGAAAAAACCGACCTGGTGGTGCTGGTCGTCGATCCCGGCCAGGGCACCGGTTCCTTCGAGGCCGACGTGTTGCGCCGCAGCCAAGCCCGGGGCATCCCCGTTATCGGGGTCGCGAACAAGTGTGACCTCTATCCCGACCCGCCCGTCGGCGTGTGGGCGGCCGCGCTGCCCATCCCCTGGGTGGTGGTGAGCGCCCGGACCGGCCAGGGGATTGACCGGCTCAAGCGGGCCCTTGTAGAACACGCCCCAAGGACTGGACGCTGCCCACCATCGTCGGCGACTTGATCGCTCCCGGCGATACGGTGGTCCTAGTGATCCCCATCGACAAGGCCGCGCCGAAGGGAAGGCTGATCCTGCCCTAGCAGCAGGTGATTCGCGATGTCTTGGAGCACGACGCGGTGGCGGTGATGGTGAAGGAGCGGGAACTGCGCCACGCCCTCGCCGGGATGACCAGACCCCCGCGCCTGGTGGTAACGGATGCCTCCGCTTGTCTCAAAGCCGCGGCCGATACGCCGCCCGGCGTGCTTTTCACCTCCTTTTCGATCCTCTTCGCCCGCTTCAAAGGCGATCTCAACACCCTCGTGGCGGGAGCAAAAGCGGTAAACGAACTGCGCCCGGGCGAAAAGTGCTGATCGCCGAGGCCTGCACCCACCACCCCATCGAAGACGACATCGGCCGCGTGAAGATCCCCCGCTGGCTGCGGCAGGTGGCGGGTGGGGAGCTTGTTTTCGACGTTGCGGCCGGCGGCGGGCCGCTTCCGGATAACCTCGCCGCCTACCGGCCGATCGTTCACTGCGGCGGCTGCATGTTAAACCGCCGGGAGATGCTTTCCCGCCTGATGCAGGCGCGCGAAGCCGGCGTTCCGGTGGTCAATTACGGCGTGCTTATGGCGCACATGCACAGTGTTCTGCGCCGGGCGCTCTCGCCCTTCCCGGCAGCCCTGGCTGTGCTGGGCGAAGACCCGGAGGGTCCTGGTGAGGAGATATAGCCCTTTCACCTGGCAAAACACGTCCCGCAATGAGCGCGCCGCGGGAAGAGTTCGCCGCCGCCTTGGCAAAAGCGGTGGCGACTTCTTCGCTTACACGGGAAGAGATCATTCTCCTCCTCAGCGCTCAGGGAGAAGAGATTGAAACGCTCTGCCGGAAGGCTGACGCGGTGCGGGCGAAACACCTCGGCGATACCGTGCACCTGCGCGCGGTCATCGAGTTTTCCAATTACTGCGTCCGCAACTGCCTTTACTGCGGCCTGCGGCGGGATAACCGGCGTCTGTCACGCTACCGGATGACGCCGGAAGAAATCTTCACTGCCGCGAGACATGCCAGGGCTGAGGGGTTTCGCCCAGTCGTTCTGCAGGCGGGAGAAGACCCCTTCTACCGTCCCGGGGAGTTGACCCGCCTCGTTTACCGCCTCAAAAGCGAACTCGACGTGGCCGTTACCCTTTCGTTGGGCGATCTCTCCCGGGAGGCTTACCGGGAGCTGCGCGCCGCGGGGGCGGACCGCTACCTTTTGAAACACGAGACCGCCGACCCGGCCCTCTTCGCCTCCCTGCGTCCCGGCACCACCTTCACCGCGCGCGTCAAAAGGCTCTACTGGTTGCGGGAACTTGGCTACCAGGTGGGCAGCGGTAATATCGTCGGCCTGCCCGGCCAAACCGTCGCCTCGCTGGCGGAAGATATCCTGTTGCTTAAAGAACTCGACGTGGAAATGGCCGGCATTGGACCCTTCATCCCGCACCCGGCAACGCCGCTCGGCACTTTTCCGCCCGGCTCTCTGAGTCTCACCCTGAAGGTGCTGGCCGTCACCCGGCTCCTGCTCCCGCTAGCCCACTTACCGGCCACCACCGCGGTCGCCACCCTGTCCCCGGAGGGGCGGCACCGGGCGCTCAAGGCCGGCGCCAACGTGGTGATGCCCGATCTCACGCCGTCCCCCTACCGGCAACACTACGCGATTTACCTGGGCAAGACCCGGCCGCACGGCGAAGGGAAGAACGCTTTCCGGTGGTGGCAGCAGGAATTAGCGAAGATAGGGAGAGAAGTGGGCTGCGGCTACGGACATAGCCCGAAATTACCCTAATCTTCTAATGATTCCCAAGAAATGATCTCCTGCTCAAGGAAGCGGAGACGGAGTAGCTCTCCCCGCCGTAAGTGTCCACTCCGGTGCATTTCGTACAGCCCCCGGTGGTGGTACCGGGCCACCGCACCATTTGCGTGGCGCACCCCGATCCACCCCGGGTCATAAGTGCCGATAAACTCGACGACCTCTTCCACCACCGGAGTGCAGCTTAACTTCAGTCCCAGGGTCACGCCCGGTAGCAGGATGAGCGCGGTGAGGAAGCCGATAATAAAGTAGACGCGGGGCCACTGGGGGTGCGTAAGCCCTACAAAGGCGATTGCCAGTGCCACCGCGATGGGAACGATAAGCGTGGTTAAATAATTCATCCGGCGAAAGTATTCCCGCATCTTGAGCCCCTGATAGAATCTTTCGCCCCGGCCTGCCCAATTCCTTTTGGGCGGCGGCATTTACCCCCAGACGAGCACGTTGCCGGCGAGTAAAGTGTTCAGCAACTCGTAGGCGTCGGTTGGCCGGCCCACCTTAAGGGCGTGGGTCAGGTTGAAGTGGTTGAGACACGTGCCGCAAGCTAAAATCTGCACGCCTTTCTGCGCGATATCCTGCAGTGCCTCTAACACCGGCGAGCCTTCGCAGGCGAGCTTCACGCCGCCGTTTATCAGCAGGATCGTTTCGGGCCGCGTCTCGTTGACCGCTAAGGTGTCGAGGAGAATCTTGATCAGCTTGCGTCCGAGTTCTTCGTCGCCGCGCCCTAGCGCCTCGGTCTGGATCAGGAGCGTCCGCACTGCCCCCGTGCCGCAGAAAACCGCAACTGGCGGCGCCATGTGGGGGTGGGGCACTGGGGCGCCGGTTTGTGCGGCCGCCGGCCCCGGCGCACCGCTGGTCTCTGCCGTAGGCACCGCACCTTCCCGCGTCCCGGTGAGCCGCCAGCAGCCCTGCTGCTCCTCTACCTTAATATTATAGCCGCTTTTCTCCCCGTAGCGGTGCACGTTCTCCACCGCCGCTCGGTTGTCCACTAAGATGGCGAAGGCCGCCCCCCCGGCGTCAATTGCCGCTTTAACGAGGAGCACCGGCTGCGGGCAAGGCTTCCCGCGGGCATCGATCTCGCGCACACGCTCACGCTCCTTTTTATAGCGCCTTTTTGCCTTTAGCATAGCCACCGTTTCTTTGTTTGTCAAATAACAAAGCGTTATCTTACTGCCGGCCTGGAGGTGGGCGTTCCAGTGCTGGTCCAGGAGAATGAATTTATTTTTGTTGATGGGGAGGATTTTGGGGGCGAAGATGGAAGTGAAAACCAACAAGACTCACGGTAAAATGTCA
>NZ_JBRAIN010000066.1:3230-10213 GCF_052743955.1 Thermodesulfitimonas sp. | reverse complement strand
TCTCAAGTCCAGGCCCCTGATCCTGCTTGCCACCCAAAACGGAACAAGCCCAAAAATTCCCTGCACTATCAGCAGGATAACTTGAACTAAAAGGCAAATGTACGAGACCTCACTCCTTTGCGCGGGAGTCGGCTGCTTCTTTTGAAGCAGCCGCCGAGGTTTCTTCTTCTTTCATTACCCCCTCGGTTACTTACTAAAAAGTACACTACCACGTCAAAGCCAAAACCACGTGTCATAAGCTATCTTTTGCACCCACTCGCACTCCGCCCGGGGAACACCTTCGTATCTTTATTACTACTATTACTACCGGCGCAGAACGCCTTTGTCCGCTGGCTTCTTTACAACCGGGGCCGTGCCCCGTCATCCTTTGCCCTCCTCCTGCGCTTCTCGCTGAAACTTCCGGAAGAGATCCGCACGCTTTACGTTGGAGGGCGTCCTCATAACCCTGGGCGAAGCCGTTCAGGAGTAACTCCGCGTTGTACATCTTCGTCCGCACTTCCCTCTCCGCAAACGAGGCCGGCTTAAAAGTGATCCTTTTCGGCGATCTGTTGTAATCCACCCCTGAGCGATTTTGAGGATGGTTAGTGGTAGTGTACCGCCCATATCTGCGGCCCATGCTCTGTCCTCACCGGCTGTTTGGGAGCAACGCAGGCTCAGTAATCAAGGAGTATCCTGGTTCACGCTGTCCTCTTCCAGACCTACGGCCCCGTGCCGATGCCCGCGATCCGCCAACCGGTGCGCTCCGTTTCTTTCTTGAGACTGAAAAAGAGCACGTGACGGCCGTTCTCCATAGTGACGGCCTTTCTGAACCGCAGGTCCACTTCCACCGCGTACCGCCGCGTGTCCGGCGCTACCGGTTCAAGAGGTTCTTTCAGCTCTTTGATGGTCAACACCCTGGCCCGCCGGATGTTCTCCATCCCATCGAGACTGCCGCTTTCGTAGGACGTGTTGTAAAGCCAGTTGTTGTCTATGTTCAGAAAGAGGTACCCCGTCAGAAACTCCCTGGTCTCGCAGGCGCGGGCCAGGTGGTAGTCGCGCCGGCTTATCGCCGCGTAGTAGGTGCGGATTACCTCCTCCGGCCCCAGCGCGGCCAGCCTGCGCTCCGTCGCGTCGTCGTAATCGATCACGCCCGCCATCCACTGCGCGAAGGTACGGCCGGTGATCTCTTCCAGGCGCCGGCCCTTGAGCGAGCAGGCAAACCCGTAGTGGCGGCCGGCGTCGAGCCAGGCGCCAACGATGCGGCCTTCAACCTTCACCACCACCGCCCGCCCGGCCCAGCGGCGGGGATCCATGAAGGCCGGCAGGGGTTCGACCACTTTGTACAGGGCGACCTCTGCTTCGCGCCCCAGGTAAGGCGCCAGATCAAGGCCGGTGTCCCTGTTCAGCTCGTTGTTGTACGCCCAATAGAGCACTACGGGGAACTCGCCCGCCCGGTGGACGAACCGGTGGGGAAGCTTTACGGTGCCGGAGTTTATCCGAAAGAGCGGCGTCCACCCGTACCCCTTCAGGAAGGCGGCGTCCGCCCTATCTACCGCGCCAGAGACGCGCCGGTAATCCGCGAGGCTGAAGAGAAGCCCGTTGAACGCGGGCGGCACTTCCACCCACCGGCCGTCAAGCTCCACGTAGCCCGGCCCTTCGGGATCCCACGCGTTGCACAGGTAGGGGTAGCGCCTCGTTTCCCCGGCGGCTTTTCCCGCGCCGACACGGAAGGAAAGGTAGTGCCTGTTCGGCGGCGGGTCGGGCAGGGCAGCCGGCTTCGCCGCGTCGAGCTGGCGCACAAAAAACGCGACTGTCGCGGGGTCGGCCACCTCCGCCACGGGACGCAGCCCGCGGGGTTCATCATCCCATAGCCGCAGGCCCGTGACACGCTGGGAATCCGCCCGGAAGGAGAACTCCTCCGGCGCCGGACCGCAGCCGGCTAGCAGCGCCGCCAGTACAAGGAGCAGCAAACCGGTCGCTACATTTCTTACCACCCTCGCCCCTCCCCATCTATAAAGCGCAGCAAGGCGGTGAGATCCCGGATGTGTTTTGCAGCCAGGAGCTTCTTCGCTTCCGGCGTGCTCTTCGCCGCCTTGATGAGCACAGCGTCGGCAACACCCGGCCAGTAGGCAAAAAGCTCGTCCCAGGCCACGGCGCCGTAATAGCCGAAGGTAAAGTCTTCGGTCAGGGGTCCGATGCTCTCTACCACCTGCCGCAGGCCGCTGCCGTCGGGCTGGACCAGCCATAGGCCGGCGCACTTCTCGCCGTCCAGCCGCACAAAAAGTATCTGCCGGCCGTCGGCTGAAAAGAGCGGCCGTTCGTCTCGGTACGCCGGGTCGCTGGTGAGCTGGCGCGGCTTTCCGCTACCGGTATCCACCGCCCAAAGCTTCCGGCCGGCCAGGACGCGGCGCACCGCCGCCTCGTCTCCACCTAGGTCTTCAAGCACCGGGCCGGCACTGTAAACCAGGAGCTTGCCGTTAGGGGAAAAGGCGGCGTCCACTACCGCTTGGCTTTCCGGGGAGACGAAGACAAGCTTGTTCGTCTGCAGATAAAGCATGCCAAGACGCTTGTTGGTCCACGTTTCCCGGCCCCCGCCGACGATTACGGCCATCTGGTTGAAGTGATGGCTGGTTACGAAGGAGCTCGGCCGCACCAGGATGACGTCGTTGACCGGTTCCAGTCCCCTCTCACCCACCAGAACATCTGCGCAGCGCACGGCCTCCCCTCCAGCCGCGTTGACTGTGTAGAGGGGCAGGCCGTCGGCCTCTAGAGAGGCGGACAGCGGTCCCAGCCAGAACAGGATCTGCTCCCCATCGGGCGACCAGCCGGCTAAGCGCGGCACCTCGCCCACCACGCCACTTTCCCGGTCGAAGCGCAAGCGGGAGGTGTAGACCCGTGCCACACCGCCCGAGGCGGCGTCTACCTTCCAGATGCCTGCCGGAGTTGCCTCGCTTTCACCCACTTTCATCCACTCAAAAGCCACCCACTTACCGTCTGGCGACCAGGCGATGCGGCCAAAGTCGGAGCGGGACTCCCGCTTCACCAGGACGCGGAGCCCATCCTTCCCCGGCTCGCCCGCGCAGAGTTCCCCGCCCGCGGTGAAGGCGAAGGCGTCCGCCGCCGGGGACCAGGCGAACTCACGTACGCCTTGCGCCACGCGGCGAGCCTCACCTCCATCGATCCCGACCAGCCACAGTTCTTCTCCTTTGCGGAACAGCAGCCACCTACCCGTCGGCGACCAGGCGGGGCGGGAAATGTTCTCCCCGGCGGCCAGATGCCTCGCCTTCCCGTCCGGCAAATCTTTGACCCAGAGCTTTCCCTCGGCCACCCAGGCCACCCTGCCGGCAGCGGGCGGCTTTCCTGCGCTGAACTCGGAAATCCTCCACCGCACCGCCAGGACGCCGAGTACTGGTGCCCCGAGGACCAAAATCAAAACCGCCAGAAGACCAAGTTTTTCCCAGATGCCGCGCCTGGCTTCTCTCTCCCCCAATTATTACAAAACGCTCCTTTCCGGGCTGCCGGCCGGTGGCAGGCCCGGACGGCGGCCCATTTCTCATCCTTTCCGTTACCCTTCCCGCAACTCCGGTTTTGCCAGGACCATCCTGTTTACCGCTTCCAAGAAAGCCTCCGGCTCCACCGGCGACAGCAGGTAAGGGTCGCCGGGGGCAGTCTCTACCCGCACCATCCGGTCCCAGCAGGTGGCGTAGACTTTCGCCGTGCCATCGTCCGGGAGAGCGAAAAGGCCGGCGTAACCAAAATACCCGGGAAGCCAGGTAAGCCCGACTCCCGGTTTAGCATATCCTGCTGTCTTCACGGACTTGATTTCGCTTGCGGGAATGAAGTGGGAGCTTGCCGGAGCACGGATGGTTATTCCCTCCGGCGATACTATGTAACAGCGCGGCGAAAACAGAATGCCCAAAACCCACCACCAGAGCCCGCTAAGTAATGCTATAACTGTCAGTGGGCCGGAAAGCAATCTTGCCGTCCTGTCAAAAGGCGCGACCCGAAAGCTGATATCCTTTTCGGTCCTGTAGAGCCATTTCCCTCTTCGTGACAGCATTTTCCACGTCAGGTAGGCCATTGCTCCTACCCAGTGGGTCAACGCTTCTTCGGCAATTGCCAGGATGAGGGTGGCCATAAAGACCGTCACGCCGCTGCTGGCAAGCGCAAGCAGCAGGTCCTTCAGCTTCCGGGCGCTCGGTGGGTCAAGCCCCACCAGGGGTTCGTCCAGAATAAGAACACGGGGTTCGTGTACCAGCGCCGCTGCCACGGTGATCTTCTGCCGCATACCCCGGGAGTAGGATTGGAGAAGGTCGCCTGCATGTTTTTCAAGACCGAAGAGGTGCAAAAGCTCCGCGATCCGTTTCTGCTTGACACTTGCTTCGATCCGGTAAAGGTCGGCGATGAAGGAAAAGAACTCCCAGCCGGTGAGTTTTTCGTAGAAGACGGGCTCGTCGCGTACATAGCCGAGGAGCATCTTCGCCCGGACCGGCTCCTTCCAGACGTCGTGGCCGCAGATCAATGCCCGGCCGGCGGTAGGGCGCAAAAGCCCGGTGAGCATCCGGATGGTGGTGGTTTTTCCCGCGCCGTTGGGCCCCAGGAAGCCGAAGATTTCCCCTGGTGCCACCTCGAGGTCAAGGCCGTCCACGGCGGTGAATCTGCCGAAGCGCTTGGTGAGTTTTTCTGTTTTGATCATTCCTGCTCCCCCGAAAAGCGGTTCACTTTTCCGCCGGTACCCGCAACTCCACGGTACGGCAGTTGGGGCAGGCCCAAACCTCCAGCGGAATCATCTGTTCGCCAAGCTCCGCCCATTCGCCGAAGATCAGCTTCCAGCCGCCGCTGGTACCGCCGGAGCGGAACTTTTCGACGCCAAGGAGTTCCAGGCCGCGCGAACAACGGAGGCAGGAGCTGCCTCCCGGTGCGCTTTGCGCCACGACCGGCGAATGCTCCCTGAGCCGCCATTCACGGCCCCTGCTTAAAGATTTGGCGATAAGATAAACGGCAAAACCAAAAACAAGTACCAGTAAAATAAAGTGAAGAATTTGAGTCAGCAGCGTCGCGTTGAGTTCCAACACAGTTTTTCACCTCTTCCTGGGCTTTTTATCTTTGATAATACATATACATCCCTACGGGCCGGTGCCGGCCGAGACGACGGACCAGCCCGCAGCCGTCTTTTTGAGGTAAAAGAACCTTAGCTCCATACCCGTTGTGTTACCCCGGAAACCCTCTACGATGAACTGTTGCCCATAATTGCGGTCCACGTAGTCGGTCGGGGTTATCTGCAAATTAAAGGCTTCGATTGGCGATTTCCCCTTAAAAAAACATACTTCCGGATCGCCAGTTCGGGCGTGGGGGAGGGGGAAGACAGGTAAAGGAGGCTGGCGAACAAGCCTATCAGTAAAACAAGGGTGAGCGAGATGCTGATTTTTCTGCCGTTTCGCATGGTTGCTCTCTTTCTGCGAGTTTTTAGCGCTGCCGGCGTGCCCGCCTGACGGCGGTCTCGAAGTGGCTTAAAATGTGGCGTTCCGGTAAGGCAGTCGCAAATTGCCGCAGCCAGCGGCGGATATATTTGAGGTCTATCCGGCCTTGCTGCCGTATGAGAATACGTTCCACATCTTCGAGGTCTCGCGGGCGTCCCGCCACGCATTTATGAATGATGAGGTCCTCGCAGCTTATTAAACGCACGTTTCTACTACCCGGCCATTTCACCGTCACGGCCCGCGCCATAACCTCCGATTCGTAACCGGGAATACCCAGAGATATGTCTATGGGACAGCCGTTGCTGGCGGTAAGAAGCAGCACCCGCGACCGGCGGGCAAAAGCGGCTGCGTCGGGAATCCGGGGCTTGAAGTGCTCCACAACCTTTCTTGAAAAGCCTTCTTCATTGCCGACCATAACGGTTATATCCACATCACGGGTTAAGCGCGGTTCGCTCCAGTGTTGAACCGCCAAACCCCCGATGATGACGTAGGGAATTTGCTCCTCTTCAAGGAAAGTAACGATTTCTATAGCCGCCTCTAATAATGCAGGATGCACCTGTTGTGTCATCTTTTTTGCTTCTCCGCCAGGCGGGATACGGCCTGACGCATAGCCAATAAAACCGGTGATGGTTGGTCCTGATCGGGCCACGCGACCGGCCAGGAAGCAAGACCGAGATATATCCGGAGCGCGGTTTCCTGGTCGAGCTGCAACAGCCAGCGCCGCCGTTCTTCCGCGATTATTTTTTCTGCGCGCTGTTGGCCTTCCGCCCAGCGCCGGACATCATGGGGCTGCATAGATTTCCCTCCGCAGCATTGAATCTATCCTTCATTATACCATCCCGGCTGGAACCGGCTGAATGCTAAATTATCCCACCGAAAGCATTTTCTTTACCGCCTCCACGAAGGCAATCCGGCTCCGCCGGGGAAAGAAAGTACGGCTCCCGCTCCGTCTCCAGCACCACCATCTCGTTCTCCCAGGAGGTGGCGTACACCCGGATCCACCCCAGGCGCTCCACCTTGAACCGGCCGAAATAACCGAAGAACCCCCACGGCGGGTAGAAGCCCAGCCGGACGATGGCGAAAGGCGGGCCGGGAAAACGCTGCAGCGTAACGTTTGTAACGTGGCGGTAAGGAATATACACCGGGCGAACAAGACGCCTGGCGATCATTACCCCTTCCGCATCCAGGATGTAAGCCACGGGCGCAAAGGCTAAGAGAACGGCCATCAGCAAGACTGCGGCAGATGCGGGCAGAAACCACCAGAGGAGCATCATAACTCCCAACCCGAACGCGGCCCCGTCTGCCGCATCTTCACGGAGGCCGGAACGAGTTCGGAGACCGCAAACCACGCGCAAAAGGCCAAGATGACGGAACCCAGCCTGGCCAGCACAGCACCCGCCACACGCTTCACGCTGTTTACCACTCCTTTACCTAAAACCTCCCAGCAGCCTGCCAGGCGGGGGCTTCCTTGAGTGCGCCTGGAATGGAGACTGCCCCTACCTGCCCTGCTTCACCAGTTCTTCC
>NZ_JBRAIN010000066.1:0-3130 GCF_052743955.1 Thermodesulfitimonas sp. | reverse complement strand
CCTCCGGCTGATTTGGAGAGCAGTTTTAACTCCCGCTCCAGCACCTTCCAGTGCCTCTGCCGGCTGCGCTGCTCGATGTAATCAGCCGCCGCTTTCTCCAGTACTTTCAGGTCAGAAGGCATGGGTTCTATGCCCCCTGGGGTCGTCCGCCGGTCGGCCGAGCACCCGACCACTTTAAGGCCGGCCGCGACCGCCAGAGACAGTGCCAGCACTATCACCGGCAGCACTCGCCACCGGGCATCAAATCTCCTGACTCTTTTCCTCGATAGACCTGCTCCACCCCGACGACGAGCTTCCCCGGAGTACACTGTGGACACTTCCCGCATACTTTTTTCTGCCCGCCGGGCACCAGCCCCGTATTCCAACAGCCAAGGTATCTCACCGCATTCTATTGCCCGAACACGTCTCTTCGCCTCACACTCACCAAGCCACGCTGAAACAAACCCACGGCAGGCCCGCTTTGAACTTTAACGACCACCTCGAAATGCCTGCCGTAGACGGCACAGTACACGGGACATCCTCCCGTCCAGGCCTTAAGGCTATTTACTCGGATACCATACGTGCTTCCCCGTGTTATCGATGTACCTCCACCTGCCGCCGTGCACTAAATCAACGCCCACTTCCGCCAGGCCGCTATGAAATCCCCCGGCCGACTCAAACCGCGGCCCAATGACCATATTCCCATTCTTGTCGATGTACCCCCAGAGATTACCCGACCCGCATCCGACCTTCACGGGTGCCAGACCCTCGGAAAAATTGCCTGGCACTATAATATCGTCCCGGTCGATCACCACTCTGCCGGTCCGGTCGATGTAAACCCACTTGCCGGAAGGGTTGCCAGGGGAAGCGACAAGGACCGCCGCCAGTCCTTCCGAGAAATCCTGGGCGTCGTCAAACTGCGGACCGATGACGACCCTGCCGGTCTTGTCGATGTACCCCTGCTTCCGCCCGATCCAGACCCGCGCCAGACCTTCGGAAAAGGCGCACCCGTTCGAGAACTGCGGTTTGATGACGATTTTGCCCGTCCCATCTATGTACCCGAGAGCCCCGTCCACCCTCACGGGAAACAGTTCGCGCTCTTCGGGAACGCCACTGACCTCCGGCGTCCCCGTGAGGACGGTAGCGGTTTGCCCGTCCCAGAAAACGCCGGTGCCCAGGGACTCCGAGACGAAGCGCAGCGGGACCAGCGCGCGGCCGTTGACTATTCTGGCAGGCACGTCGAGCGCAACCGGCACGCCGTTCCTGTATGCGGCCCTTGCCCCTATCGCGGTGCGGACCGTGACCTGCTCTCTGGTTATGGTGACGGTCCGCGTCGCGCCGTCCCATTCAAGCAGTGCCCCCAGCACCTGAGAAATCACCCGCGCGGGGACGAGTACGCGACCCTGCTCTATGGCCGGAGGCACTTTGGACTCCAAGGGTTTGCCGTCAACCAGCACAAAGGGCGCGGCCCAGGCGGGTACGGCCTGTCCTGCGGCGGCAACACTAGTGCAGACCCGCTTTGACTGGTCAAAACGCCCTCAGAGACCAGCGGCTGCAGCCTGCTGAGGCAGCGGAGTTCTTTCCCCTGAACCGCGCTCAGGTATACCCACTTGGTGGCGCGGGTAATTCCAACGAACAGGAGGCGGATTATTGACTCCTCTTGCTTTTTAAGGAACATATTCCCGCGCCCACCAGAAAAAGAGACAAACAAGCAGGCGCATAATCCTCCAAAAACCGCGTCCCCTCCCGGATATCTTGCTTGATTTGCTCCCTGATTAGCAGCCCGAGTTTTTCTGTGTCCTCTGCCGAAAGCTCTACCTGCCCCAGGAAAGTGACGCCTTCCAATGTCCCCGAAAGAACCCGCTCGCACTCTGCCAAGTCGGCACATCTTTCCAGCATCGACAAATATCTCCCCTAGAATCAACATTGGGGAATTTTTACGGTATCAGTATTCGATGGTTTTCTACCAAATTCCTCCTCTTAACTCAGATTATGCAATGAGACAGCTCTTTCTTGGATAAGTTTCAAATCCGGCCGGTAATGGCGGTTTCCTTCCGAAAACCAACTGCCCTTGGTGAAAACTTTTTGTTATAATGGCGGGGCCAGTGTGAGTAACCGACCCCGTGGCCAACAAAACAACTCCCGTTAACTAAAGCACCGGGCATAGCGCAGAAAAACGCCCCGAGGCTGCAAGACCTGTCCCTTACGCACCTCCTGACGTTGGAGTATACGAGAGCTATATACCCCTTCTTATTCGAGCCGTATAGGTTTTATGGGTGCCGTTGGTGTCAGGCCATACGATAGCCATATACCCGTATTAAAGTTCTTGCCAAAAACGGAATGGTATGACCTTCGGGCTTCATAGAGCAACATGCCTGTGATTTCACCCAGGACATCCCATCCTTCAGGAAGAAAATTCCACCACCGATAAAGTGCAGCCGTAAAGTGCCAATGACCGAAGAAAAAAGTGTATATACAGCCATCCCACGCTAGCTCTCCTGTACTATCCACTACGAACCTGATCCGGCCGTTTTCTAATAGGTCAACAATCTCGCGGGCACGTTCGGTAGAGAGCTTGGCCTCCCACTTTTCTGGCTGCTCGAGCTCAGTCATTTCGTACTTTTCACGCAGCCCAACCCGTATGATGAAATCGGACGGCGCTGGCGACTGGCAAACGATATAGTAATCGGAAATCCAATTCCACACGGACCGTTTTTCCAGGAGAATCATTATTGAAGGGCTGAAAGGCGGCTGAACCACAACACCGCATACGGTTTGCGTCACTGGAATCCACCCTCCATTTCCTTTGAGAATTTTCAAATCCCCAGTCAGGAAATCGCCTTTCCAAGTGCTGGACGAAGCTTCTTTTGTCCCGAACTAATACCTTGAATTGATTTGCACTCAACCCAGGGCACCTCCAATACTGCCGCGGTTATTGGGGGAAGATAGTTTTTCGAAATTCCCCAAAAAATGCAGCGTTTGGGGAAGGAATCTGCTACGTTGAGGACGAAACAGTAGGGTGATGCTATGACTATCCGCTAACCGCGGGTAGGCGCGGGCCACGCAGGTGCGAGCTGCGTGGTCCGCCGTTTCTGTAAGCCTTCGTCGCCGGCGCTCAATTCTGCCCCAGTTCGTAAGCTAAAATAACAAC
>NZ_JBRAIN010000065.1:0-10904 GCF_052743955.1 Thermodesulfitimonas sp. | reverse complement strand
CGCGGTATAATAAATTATTAAATCCATTTCCTTGCGGGTGAGAGGAGCTGGCTTCGTTGGACTACAATTTTCCCCTTGATGAGCGCACCATCTCCCGGGCGATAATCACGCGTTACCACCAGGATCTGCTTTCCTTGTTAGAGTGTGACGTGGCGGTGGTCGGTGCGGGGCCGTCTGGACTTTCCGCCGCTTATTATCTGGCCCGCCAGGGACTCAAGACCGTGGTTTTCGAGCGGCGGCTGAGCGTCGGCGGCGGGATGTGGGGTGGCGCGATGATGTTCAACCGGATTGTCTTTCAGGACCCGGCCCGGGGTATTTTCGAAGAAATAGGGGTCCGCTACGAGGAATTCGCGCCGGGCTACTATACCGCTCACGCGGTGGAAGCGGTTGCCAGCTTCGCGTACGCAGCCTGCCGTGCTGGTGCGCAGATTATGAATCTGATTACGGTGGAGGATGTGGTGCTGCGGGGGGATGTGGTCGCAGGGTTGGTGCTCAACTGGACGGCAGTGGAGATGGCCGGGCTGCACATTGACCCCCTTGCCGTCCGTTGCCGCTGCGTGGTCGATGCTACCGGGCATGATGCGCGGGTGGTCCGCATCTTGGCGGACAAGAACGGGGTGGTGTTCAAGGTGCCGGGCGGGTGCATCCGGGGGGAGAAATCGCTCTGGGCAGAAGTGGGTGAGCGCCAGATCCTCGAACATACCGGGGAGGTTTATCCCGGCCTTTACGTCGCCGGGATGGCGGCTAACGCGGTGGCGGGCGGCTACCGGATGGGGCCCGTTTTTGGCGGGATGGTCCTTTCCGGGAAGAAGGTTGCGGAACTGATTGCCGAGCGGCTCGCTGCGGGTGCGTAACTTTAGCCGGCAATGGCAAAAAGTTCCCAAGTCATTGACTTTATCTCCCGATACGTAGTAAAAATGAATTAAAACGCAAAAGCGATGAAGGGGAAGAGGGGTGGATGGACCTCCTCCAGCGAGCCGGGGTTGGTGGAAGCCCGGCGGCAGGACGCTGCCCTGGCCCCCCTGGAGCAGGGAGGCGGAAAGGTGATGGGGCCGAGTATGCCTCTCCGGTGCCCACCGTTACCGGGGAAGAGGGGGCGCTCCCGAACGGAGCGTCAATTAAGGTGGTACCGCGGGTGGAAGACCCCGTCCTTAAACGGGACGGGGTTTCGGTTTTATAGGCCAACTATCCGAGCAGGTTTTAAGGAGGGGTTTGGATGGAGGAGAACCGGAGAAGAGAAATCCTTGGGCTACTACAAACCAACGCGCGTTACACGCCCCAGGAGATTGCCGTCATGCTCAATATGGAGCCGGCAGACGTGGCGCAGGCTATTCGGGAGATGGAGGAAGAGGGCCTCATCATCGGTTACCACGCCTTAGTTAACTGGAATAAAATCAGTTCCGAAAACGTTATCGCCTTAATCGAAGTTAAAGTGAGCCCGCAGCGTGACGTGGGCTTCGACGCCGTTGCGGAACGAATCGCCCGTTTTCCGGAGGTGCGTACGATGCGCCTGATGTCCGGAACCTACGATCTGGCGGTTGAGGTGCACGGCCGGACGATGCAGGATGTGGCTTTCTTTGTGGCTACCCGCCTGGCTACCATTGAGGGGGTAGTAAGCACCACGACGCACTTCGTGCTGAAGAGCTACAAAGAGCACGGCATCCTCCTGGAGGGCAAGGAAGAGGGTGCGGCAAGGCTGGTGGTCTCACCGTGAAAGCTGCCGAGGAATTTTTGAACCCGGTCGTGCGCGCCATCCCGCCTTCGGGCATCCGGCGCTTTTTCGACCTTGCTGCCGAGATGAAGGGGGTTATTTCCTTAGGCGTGGGGGAGCCCGATTTCGTGACGCCCTGGCGGATCCGCGAGGCCTGCATCTACGCGCTGGAAAAAGGCTATACGATGTACACCTCCAACTTAGGGCTTAAAGAACTCCGGGAGGAGATTGCCCGGTATCTCAACCAGGCTTTCCGGCTGCGTTATAACCCGGAAAAAGAGATCCTCGTGACGGTCGGGGTGAGCGAGGCGCTCGACCTAGCGCTGCGCGCCCTTGTAGCTCCGGGTGACGAGGTGCTGATTCCCGAGCCAACCTACGTTTCCTACATCCCGTGCACCCTCTTCGCCGGTGGGATTCCGGTGCCACTGCCGACCCGGATGGAGAACGGCTTCCGGATAAGCGCGGCGCAGGTGGAAAAGGCGATCACCCCGAAAACGAAGGTCCTCCTCCTTGCTTACCCGAACAACCCTACCGGAGCCGTTTTAAACCGGCAGGAACTCGAGGACATCGCGGCGGTAGTCCGGGAGCACGACTTGGTGGTGGTTTCCGATGAGATTTACGCGCAGCTTACCTACGAAGGGGAGCATATCTCCATCGCTAGGCTCCCCGGAATGCGGGAGCGAACCGTTGTTTTGCAGGGGTTCTCTAAGGCCTTCGCCATGACCGGCTGGCGGCTGGGGTACGCGGCGGGAAACGAGGCTTTCATCGGGGCCATGACCAAGATCCACCAATATACAATGCTCTGCGCCCCGATTACGGCCCAGATGGCTGCGATTGAGGCGCTGCGAAACGGCCTCGGCGAGATGCGGCAGATGGTCCGGCAGTACAACTACCGGCGGCGGCTGGTGGTCAACGCCTTTAAAGAATTGGGCCTCCCCTGCGTGGAACCGGGCGGTGCCTTTTACGCCTTTCCTTCGATCAGGCATACAGGCTTAAGCGCCGAGGAATTTTGCGAGCGGCTCCTGCGGGAAGAGCGGGTGGCCGTCGTGCCCGGGACCGCCTTTGGCCCGAGCGGCGAGGGCTTCATCCGCTGCTCCTACGCCGCTTCTGTGGCCAATCTCACCGAGGCCTTCCGGCGCATGGGGAATTTTCTGCAGCGTTTACGCAAACCGGCAAGCGCTTCCGTTTTGCGGGCGTAATTGTTGCGGGGAGATGGAGAATTGGCGCCGCGGCTTCTTACTTGACAGGGGCGCTCGAAAAAGATTAATTTAAAATATAGTTTGGCGACGCACGTCCGGGATTTGGTTCTGAAGTCGGAACGGCGCGCCCTGGGGAGGCAAGAATGGAATCGCTGAAAAGCGAAATCCGGGCGGCGATCACCCGCGCGCTACAGCAGGTAGTGGAAGCGGCCCGGGAGGAGTTAAACCTTCCGGAAGGAATTCCGGTTCCCGATTTCACGGTCGAATCGCCCCGGGAGGAGAAATTCGGCGATTTCAGCGCCAACATTGCGCTGCAGTTAGCTAAGTTCGCCCGCCGTTCGCCCCGGGAGGTGGCCTCCCTCATCTGCGAGCGGTTTTCTACCGCGCTGTGTCCCTGGGTGGAGAAGGTGGAGGTGGCGGGGCCGGGTTTTCTCAATTTCTATCTCCGTAAGGCGTGGCTCCAGGAGGCGCTCCGGGAGGTGGTGCACCGGGGTGAGGATTACGGCCGGTCGCAGATCGGTGGCGGGCGGAAGGTTAACGTCGAGTTTGTCAGCGCCAACCCCACCGGTCTTTTGCATATGGGGAACGCGCGCGGCGCGGCGCTCGGCGACAGCATCGCGGCACTGCTCGCTTTTTGCGGTTTCGACGTGACCCGGGAATTTTACATTAACGATACCGGTTACCAGATCGAGCGTTTTGCCGCCTCCCTCGAGGCCCGTTATTTGCAGCAGTTTGGCGAGAACGTGCCGGTTCCGGAAGACGGCTACCACGGCCGTGACCTTATCGCGACCGCCCAGCGTTTTATCGCGGCGACGGGCACGCAGTACCGGGATGTGCCGGCGGCCGTCCGGCGGGAGGCGCTGGCCCGGTTCGGGGTGGCGGAGAAGATCGCCGCGATCCGGCAGGCGCTCGAGAATTTCGGCGTCCGTTACGACGTCTGGTTCTCCGAGGAAGAGCTGCACAAGAGCGGCGCGGTCGAGCGCGTGATCAGGGAACTTACCGCGCGGGGGGCGACTTACGAGCACGAGGGGGCGCTCTGGTTTAAAGCGCGGGATTACGGCGCCGCAAAGGACGAAGTGCTCATCCGGTCTACCGGTGCGCCCACCTACTTCGCTGCGGATATCGCTTACCACGTCAACAAGCTTGAACGGGGCTTTGCGTGGCTGATCAACATCTGGGGCGCCGACCACCACGGCCACGTGCCGCGGCTAAAAGCGGCGCTCAAAGCCCTCGGGGCCGACCCCGAGCGCTTGCAGGTGGTAATCATGCAGTTGGTCCGGCTTTTCCGCGGCGGGGAAATCGTGCGGATGTCCAAGCGCACGGGGGAGTTTGTCACCCTCGAGGAATTGCTGGAAGAAGTCGGGCGGGATGCGGCCCGCTACTTTTTTGTGCTCCGGGGTGCGGACAGCCACCTTGATTTCGACCTCGATCTGGCGCGGGCCCAGAGCATGGAGAACCCAGTCTACTACGTCCAGTACGCTCACGCCCGGATCGCCAGCATCTTCAGACAGCTGGCGGATAAAGGAATCCCGTTGCCGGATCCCGCGCAGGTCGATCTCAGTCTCCTCGCTACAGAGGAAGAGGAGCGGTTAATGAAGCAGTTAGCCGCCTTCCCGGAGGAAGTGGCGGATGCGGCGTTGGGTCTGGCGCCGCACCGTTTAACCGGCTATATTTACAACCTTGCCGGCCTCTTCCATTCTTTTTATAACGTCCACCGGGTAATCGGCGCCGGCCCGGGTCTGGAGGAGGCCCGTATCGTCCTGGCCCAGGCGGTCGGGATTGTCCTGCGCCAGGGCCTGCGGCTTTTGGGCATGCGGGCGCCGGAACGCATGTAGCGATGATTTAGTTAAGTTTATGGGGAGAATATGGCCAAGTACATCTTTATTACCGGCGGCGTGGTTTCTTCTTTAGGCAAAGGGGTCACGGCGGCTTCGGTCGGCCGGCTCCTGAAGAGCCGGGGCTTGAGCGTGATTGTCCAGAAGCTCGACCCCTACATCAACGTGGACCCGGGAACGATGAACCCTTTCCAGCACGGTGAAGTTTTTGTCACGGAGGACGGCGCGGAAACGGACCTCGACCTTGGGCACTACGAGCGCTTCATCGATACGGATTTGAATCGCCTCTGCAACGTCACTACCGGGAGTATTTACTGGTCAGTTATTACGAAGGAACGGCGCGGCGACTACCTCGGGAATACGGTTCAGGTGATTCCGCACATCACCAACGAGATCAAAGAGCGGATCCTCGTCCTCGAGCGGGAGACGGGGGCGGATGTCGTCATCGTGGAGATCGGCGGGACGGTCGGCGACATCGAGTCGCTGCCCTTCTTGGAGGCGATCCGCCAGCTCCGGATTGACCTCGGGCGGGAAGAAACGCTCTACATTCACGTCACCCTGGTTCCCTACCTGAAAGGAGCGAACGAGCTTAAAACTAAGCCGACGCAGCACAGCGTGAAGGAGCTGCGGGGGATCGGGATTCAGCCCGATATTATCGTCTGCCGGTCGGAGATGCCGCTATCTCCAGAGATGAGGCGGAAGATTGCGCTTTTCTGCGATGTCGAGCCGCAGGCGGTAATCGAGGCGGTTGATGCCGAAACGATTTACGAGGTACCCCTTTTGTTAGAATCCCAAGGGATCAGTGACTTTATCGTGGAGCGGCTTAATCTCCGCTGCGGGCCGCCCAACCTTGCGGCTTGGGAGGAAATTGTCCACCGGCTAAAGAACCCCCGGACCAGCGTGACGATTGCGCTGGTAGGGAAGTACGTAGAGCTGCGGGACGCCTACTTTAGCATCTTTGAAGCGCTCTGCCATGCGGGCATTGCTCACAACGCCAAAGTAAACGTTAAAATGGTCAACGCCGAGGAACTGGAAAGAAAAGAGTCCGTGCTGCTCTTGACAGGGGCTGGTGGCATCCTGGTGCCAGGAGGCTTTGGGGAGCGGGGCACGGAGGGAAAGATCCGGGCGATCCGCTTCGCCCGCGAAAAGCGCATCCCCTTTTTGGGCATCTGCCTGGGGATGCAGTTGGCCGTTGTGGAGTTTGCGCGTGCGGTCCTCGGCCTTGAAGGGGCGAATAGCGCGGAGTTTGATCCCGCGACGCTGCACCCGGTAATCGATCTCCTACCGGAGCAGAAGGGCGTAACCAATCTGGGTGGGACAATGCGCCTGGGACGTTACCCCTGCCGGGTGGCGCCCGGTTCCTTAGCTTACCAGGCCTACGGGACGGCGGAAGTTTGGGAGCGCCACCGCCACCGGTACGAGTTTAACAACGCGTACCGGGAAGCCTTTACCAAGGCGGGGCTTACCTGTAGCGGTGTTTCACCCGACGGCCGCCTGGTGGAGATCGTGGAGCTACGGGACCACCCCTGGTTTGTGGCGACCCAGTTTCACCCGGAGTTTAAATCCCGGCCGTCACGGCCGCACCCTCTCTTCCGCGATTTTGTAGGCGCCGCGCTGGCGGCGGCGAAAGGGACCTGGGAGTAGATGATGAAAAAGCTGATCGGCGCGCTTATTTTGGGACTCCTCGTTGTTTCCGTGGTGGTAGCTGCCGTGGTGAGCGGGGGCCGGACGCCCGGAGCAAGAGGCGTGGGAGGCGGGGGGAAGGTCGGCATTATTTATATCGAAGGGATAATAACCGCCGGCGAGACGGACGGATGGCTGCTCAGCGGCAGGACTTCGGGTACCGGCGGGATCCTTGACGCCCTGCGCCGGGCAGAGGAGGATCCGGGCGTAAAAGCGATTGTGCTGCGGATCGACAGCCCCGGGGGGACCGCGGCTGCTTCCCAGGAGGTGGCCCGCGCGGTCGAGCGGGTGAGGAAGGCCGGTAAAAAGGTAGTAACCTCGATGGCGGACGTGGCCGCTTCGGGGGCTTACTGGGTGGCGGCCGGGAGTGATTGTATTTTCGCTAATCCCGCTACGATAACCGGCAGTATCGGGGTCCTAATAGAGACTGTGGAGATGACCGGGCTTTACGGCAAGCTCGGCGTAAGTAAGCGAACGATCAAGAGCGGGCCGTACAAAGATATGGGCTCTGAAAGCCGGCCGATGACGCCGCAGGAGCGGGCCATTTTTCAGGGGATGGTGGATGACATCTACGCGCAGTTTATCGATCGGGTGGCAACGGGGCGGAAAATGAGCCGGGAGAGGGTTTTACGCTTGGCTGACGGGCGGGTCTTCACCGGCCGGCAGGCGAAAGAGGCGGGGCTGATCGATAAGCTCGGCGACTTGCAGGACGCGGTCCGTTATGCCGGGCGACTGGCCGGAATAAAGGGCGAGCCGGAAGTCGTCAATCTGGGTCCCGGCCGCTTCCGCTGGGAAAGCCTGTTGCGGGGCGTTTCCGGTGGTTCCTTTTTCTCTTCCCGTATGCTCCCGGTTTGGCTCCTTAGTCCCCCACTTACCACGGAGAGGGGTATAGTCTATGGAGAGCGGTAACGGAGCAAGCCGGCTGGGGCTGCTGGAGCTGGTTCACGGTGTTCTCTTCAGCCCCGCTGTTGCTTTTAGGGCGGTTGCCGGGGCACCGCCTTTAAAAGAGGCGGCGTTTATCTTCTTTTTACTAACGCTTGGCAACGCGCTTGCCGGGTCATTTCTGCTGCGGGCAAACTTCGCGGGTCTACCAGGGGTTAACCTTATAGAGATAACGCGCGTGGTTACGGGGCTTTTACCCCTTTTTATTCTTTTGGCGATACTCTTTGGCGCGGCGAAATGGTTTCTATATAGCGCGCTCTTTCACTTTCTCGCGGGGCTCTTAGGAGGTAGGGGCAACCCACGGGGAACGCTTGTGGTCTGCGCCTTGGCGGGGTTACCGGGTATTTTCCTGGTGCCGGTTGAGCTGGCGCTGGATATCCTGAAGGTCGCCGCGGTGCCGGCTGCCGCGCTGGGTGGCCTGGTAGGGCTCGGCGTCCTCGTCTGGGAATTCGTTCTCCTGGTGATCGGGCTGCGGGAGGTACACCGCTTTACTACGGGGAGCGCGGTCATTACGGTACTGCTGCCGCTTGCGGGTTTGGTCTGCCTCTTCGTGCTTCTTGTTAGTGGCATAGTGGTTTCCGCCAGTGCGCTCTTTCCTTCGTTTTCACCAGGCTAGAGTTTTAGGGGGGACTATGTCCTACATCCTTGTGATCGACGACGAACCGCTTGTCTGCTGGCTGGTTGAAGAGGCGCTGCGCGAGAGCGGCTACCGGGTGAAAACGGCGCACAACTGGCAGAGAGGGTTAGCTCTGGCCCGGGAAGAGGCGCCGGCTCTCGTTCTTGTAGATCTAAAGCTCCCGGGGAAAGATGGGGTTGCGGTGCTTGACGAGCTGGCGCGCTTGGCTCCCGGGGTTCCAGGGGTGTTGGTGACGGGCGAGCCCGGGGAGGTATCCGTCCCGCAGGCCGTTCCTGTACTACGGAAACCTTTTGACTTGAGTGACCTACGTCGGCTGGTGCAAGAAATGGTGCCGCTGTCAGGTAAACCATAAATTACTTGCCCGAATAGGATAGAAAAAAGGGCCGTCACGGCAGGAGTTCCGTAGGGTGCGGCGAACTACAAGAAGAAAACAGTTAGATGGCGAGCCGCATCCATGAGCAAGCGGCAGGATTGGTTACCAAGCCTGGCGTTAGGAGGTAAACTTATGATTGTGCCCACCGATACGGTGATAATGCTCCGGTGTCCTGACTGTGGTCGGCTGGAGCTTTTTCACCTTTCGCGTTTTGCGGTTTCAAAACGAAAACCCGGGAGGGTGATCTGCTCTTGCGGCGTGGAGAAAGCCCGGGTTACGACCCGAGATTACGCGGCGTATACCCTCGAAGTCAACTGCACCATCTGTGATCTGCAGCATACCTACCAGCTATCGGGAAAGAGGCTTTGGTCCCAAGAGGTAACGCCGCTTTTATGTTTAGAGACGGGGCTTGAGCTGGGAAATATCGGGCCGCGGGATAAGGTACGGGCGGCCATCCCCTCCTACCAGGAGGAATTAGAGGAGCTGATCGAGGAGCTCGGTGGGCCGAGCTATTTTGTCAACCCGGACGTGATGTACGAGGTCCTTAACTACGTGCAGGAGATGGCCGATGAAGGCGGGGTATTCTGCCCCTGCGGCAAGAACAAGATCGAGCTTGAGGTTCTGCCCGACCGTTTGGAATTGCGGTGCAAACACTGCGAGCGGATGAAAGTGATCTATGCCGAAACTGAGGAGGACTACCTCCGTCTTCAAGAGCTTCCCGCGATCGAGCTTTCCCGCCGTGGCTTCGCCAATGTAGACCGAAAGGTTCGGGGTAAGAAAAAGGGGATTAAGCGCGATAATAAGTAATAAGTTGGGACGAGAAAAATTATAAACGGAGGATATGCCTAATGCCCTTAGTGACAACGGCGCGCCTCTTGCGGGCGGCGGCAGCCGGCGGTTATGCTATCGGGGCCTTTAACTGTAACAACATGGAGATTGTGCAGGCGATCATCGCGGCGGCGGAAGCGGAGAACGCGCCGGTCATTCTGCAGGCCAGCCAGGGGGCGATCAAGTACGCCGGGCTTGACTTCATTGCCGCGCTGGCGAAGACCGCTATCGGGCGAACCAAACTGCCGGTGGCTCTGCACCTCGACCACGGGACAAGCTTCGAACAGGTAGTCCGCTGCGTGGCCGCCGGTTTCAGTTCGGTAATGATCGACGGTTCGCGCCTTCCTTTTGCCGAGAACGTAGCGCTTACCAGGCAAGTCGTGAGTGTAGCCCGCGCCGTGGGCATTTCGGTTGAGGCGGAGCTCGGGCGCATTGGCGGCACCGAGGACGAGATTTCAGTGACCGAGGCGGAGGCTTTCTTCACCGATCCGGACGAGGCGGCCCACTTTGTGGCGGAAACGGGGGTTGACGCCCTCGCCGTGGCCATCGGCACCGCGCACGGCCGTTATAAAGGGGAGCCGCACCTCGACTTCGAGCGTTTAAGCCGAATTGCGGCGAAGGTTAAAATCCCGCTGGTGATGCACGGCTCGTCCGGCGTCCCGGCAGATGCGGTCCGGGAAGCGATCCGGCGCGGCATCCGGAAGGTAAACATCGATACCGATATCCGGCAGGCCTTCACCGAAAAGGTGCGGGCGGTTCTTGCTGCTGCTCCTGACGAGATTGATCCCCGGAAGATTTTAGGGCCGGCACGGGAGGCGGCGGTAGAAATAATCCGGGAAAAAATTCGCATTTTCGGTAGCGCAAACCGGGCAAACGAGGTATAATGAAGGCGCGGGTTTTTACTTTGGGGCGAGGTGAAGGACGATCAAGCTTTTTCTCGATACGGCGAACGTAGGAGAGATCCGTCACGCCGCATCCCTCGGGGTGATTCAGGGCGTAACCACCAATCCCTCTCTGGTTGCTAAGGAAGGGCGCGATTTTAAGGAAGTAATCCGGGAAATCACTACTATCGTCGACGGGCCGATTAGCGCGGAGGTTTTAAGTCTCGATACGGCAGGGATGGTTGCCGAAGCTGAGGAGTTGGCGGCGATTCACCCCAATGTAGTGATTAAGGTCCCAATTACCGCTGAAGGGCTGCAGGCGGTTAAGGCGCTTAAGGCCAAAGGGATCAGGACTAACGTAACCCTCGTTTTTTCGGCTAACCAGGCCCTGTTAGCAGCGCTCGCCGGCGCGGCTTTCGTGAGTCCTTTTGTCGGGCGCCTCGATGATGTGGGCCACGACGGGATAGCCCTCGTGGCTGAGATTGCCGAGATTTTCGGCTACTACAATCTCCCTACCGAAATCATTGCGGCCAGCATCCGGCATCCCCTTCACGTTACGGCGGCCGCCAGGGCGGGGGCGCACATCGCCACGATTCCCTATAAGGTTTTGCTGCAGATGATCAAACATCCGCAAACCGATGAGGGTATCAAAAAGTTTATGGCTGACTGGGCCGGGATGAAAAAGTAGGTTGGGCGAAGTATATTTCGCGGTGTTAAGGGCTAAAATTATTACTGGAGACCAAAAACTGGTTTTTTAGAGTAACATGAGTTATGCACTTGCAGGATGCTTATGGATAACATGTTAAAATAAGGGG
>NZ_JBRAIN010000064.1:0-11118 GCF_052743955.1 Thermodesulfitimonas sp. | reverse complement strand
GCTTGAAAACTTAAACTTTTTGAAATCTCCTGTTGACATTTTACCGTGAGTCTTTGCTTATAACCCAACCAAACCCGAGCCAGAATAAATAGTGCCAAAACCGTAGGAGGAGGTGGGAAAAATGTTATCTTGTGCGTAAGCCAACTTATCGTGAGGTGAACATCATGGGCTCCGAAAAAGAGCCGGACTCGGAACTGGCCCGCAGGCTCAAAGAGCTGCAGGAAAGCAGGGGGCTCACCAGGCGAGAGGTCGCCCAGGGAGCCGGCATCGACTACACCGCCTACAACAAGTACGAAGCCGGCCTCCGGGGCGTCAAACCGGACACCCTCGTGAGGCTCGCCGACTTCTACGGCGTCTCCGTCGACTACCTGCTCGGCCGCGAAAAGTCCCCCAACGACGCCGAAACCATCCGCCGCATCCGCATCCGCGAAGGCATCGAAATGGCCCTCCGCGCCGCGGAAATCCCCGAAGACGCCAGAGAAGAAGTGGCCCGCAACATCGAAAGCATAATCGAGATGACCAAGAAGCTGCGGCGCAAAGGGGGCGTCAACTCTGGACGCCCCCCTCGTCGCTGCTCTCCTTTCTCCTCGAGAGCCAGGCAGGCGTTCCCGTCAACCTGAACCGCGTCAGGGCTTGCGCGGAACGCTACGTCGGGAGGCACATCCGGGTCGTGCGCCTGGGCCGCGTGCACCGCCTCGTGGAGGGAATGAGCTTCTATCACGAAGAGCGCAACGAATACCACATCGTGATTAACGGAAACCGGCACCGGGCCAGGCGGCGCACCACCCTGGCGCACGAACTCTCCGAAATATGCCTCGGCCACCTTCGCAGAGAACCCCTCATGTACCACATCCTCCGCAGGGATTCCGCCCGCGAAGGCGCCGCATTCCGGCTCGGGCGCGCCATCCTCCTCCCCGAGCCGGTCGTAACCGCACTGTGCAGCATGTACTCCCACAGGGGACACGTGGCCCGCATCCTTCGAGAAAGGGCCAGCGTCTCCTGGGACGTCGCTTGCCTCCGCCTGCGCGACCTGGAGCCCGGCCTGGCCTTTCTAATGGTGGACACGTCCGACGGCAGGCCGAACGTGGTCTTCAACTACGCGCCGCTCCGCCTCAGGCCGGAGTGGGAGGAGTTCGCCCTCACGGCGCTCGCGTACGGGCTCAGGGGCGTGGACGTGCTGTGGCTCGGGAAGTTCGCCCTCGTCTCCTGCAGAATAGTCTGACGGCGCGGAGTCCTCAAACGGCCAGCTGCCGCCGCACGAAACCCATGTCCACGATTATGTTCCGGCCGCCAGCCAGAACGTCGTCGATGCCCTTTCCCCAGGAAGGATCCCAACGGGCGACCGCGACCTTTAACCCCTTCTCCCTGAGGGCGGCCGCAAACCCGTAGAGACTTCGCCGGACCGGCTCCTTCTTCCGCACGGTGAGCTCGGGGTAGTCCCACGCGAGAATGACCAGAACAGGCTTCAGGGTTTCCAGGTATTCCGGAACGCCCCTCCAGCACGTGACGCCCGGCACCCCGACGGCGCGCATGCCTAGTAAATGAGCGGTGACATCGGCCTTCAGAAAGCCTTCGGTCACCACCACCCGGTCCGCAGGGTAGTTTCGGCCCGCCACGTGCCAGGGCGCGCCGGGACTGCTGCCGCCCTCCCTTCCCCGGCTCGTCAGCCACGGGTAAGCCTTGCGCCCCTCCCGCTCCACCCGCACCTGCAGGCCCTGAATGCGGCCTTCGGGATCCAGCGCCGGCACGAGCAGCCCGGGAGGACCCGCCAGGCACCACCTGCGCCCGTCGTGCCAGAAACCGGGAACGCCTTCAAGGTCAAAAAGGAGTTCAAGACGCTCCACGATTTCGCGCCTGCCCTCCAGAGGCAGGGTTCCGTACTTGCCTTCAAATGGCTCCGGAAGTCCCCGCCGCAGAAGGTCCATCCGGTGTTCCCTCCCCGGAGGACAGAGCCGGAGCAGTTCTCTGTACACCGCGTCCCGCCGCGCCACGGAAGCGGGGGGAACGTCCGCGCTCCGGGGCGGAAGCGGCGCCCCGCCCCGGAACGTTTCGTCCGTCAGGTGAACCCAGCCCCCGTTCCGCGTGGGCCGGTCGCTCGGCACTCTCATGCATATGACCAGCCCGTCCTCGGTGTACGAGCACCAGTCCGGCTTGCCGCATACCGGGCAGGGGCGATGCCGGGACACCCTTAGCAGGGGACCGGCCATCAGCACGCACCCGCCCTCGCACGGCGGCCGGCCGCAACGGGAGTTTCAAACAAGACCTCCTGCCGCGCCCTCGGCCTCCGTTCGACTGCGGACACCGTTTCGACCAGCTCCACGCCGGCCGACTCCACGCCGGCTTCCGTCCTTCTGCGGCGTTCCTCGACCCCAAGAAGAGCCAACATCTGGCGGGTTTCGGCTTCAATGTCGCTCAGGACCTGTTGCACTTCAGCCGGGTCCCGGCTTTCCACGTCGGCTGCCAGGTTGCGCAGTTCTCAGATGTAGGCTCTTCGACCCGCGCGTCGTCGGTGAAGTTGAGAGCCTGGGCCCGCTCCGCAACGGATATGAGCCTGCGCCCGTCGGCCGCCCGGAGCTCTCCGCGGCGCGCCAGGCGTTCCCTGACCGCCAACACGGCTTCGTAAACTATGCCGTAAACCCGACCGACCACGTCGCCTAGGAATTCGTCTATCTGCCGCCGGAAGGCTTCTATCGCCTCCCGGTGCGCCTCTTCCATGAGCTCCCGCTCGCGCCTCGCCTTCAGCAGTTCGGCTTCGCAGCGTTCGCGGAGGATCTGTTTTTGCAGCGCCTCCTCTTCGGCCTGCAGGCGTTCCTTTGCCGCAAGCTCCTGTTCCAGAAGGCGCAGCTCCCGCTCGAGAAGCTCCTCCCTCTGCTTTATCAGGCGGCGCTGCGCCTCCTCGGCCGCCAGGAAGGAAGTCAGGGGAACGAAGGCCACGTCCATCTCCATGTAGAACGAATCCCGGACCCGCTCCGGCGACGGCAGCGCGGCCGACGCGGCTTCCACAAAGCGGGCTACAAAGTCTTCGGGCGCCTCGGCGGCGAAGTCCCTCTGAAGAAGCCGGTAAGCTTCCCTGGCCGCAGCCGCGTACGCCTCGCGGGCGTCGCGCTTCAGCTCCTCGTACCTTTCCAGAATTTCGTCCCGAAGCGCGAAGTACTGCGCCTTCAAAACATCGAACTCTTGCTTCATTTCGCGAAAGTTCCTGTACGGCACAAACCACCCGTAGGCCGTTTGGAACCCGCACTTCTCGACCACGCGCCGGGCCGCACGGTCCAGCTTGTCCAGCTCCCGGAGGTGCCCGGCGTTGATCAAATACCGGTCCCCAGGCGCACGTACTCGCGGAAAAACCGCCTGTGCGCTTCGTCCTCCGGATTCAAACCCAGGTCCTTCGGAGCCAGCTGCTCCGTGAACCTGGTGCGGCCCACGTGAACGGTGACGAGAACCCCCTTCTGAGCCAGTTCGGTCGCCAGCACCTCCCTGCGGACATAGATCTTCTCCGGGTCAAGGCCGACCTCGGCCCCCACGTCCGCCTTCAGCCTTTCCACGTCCGGGGAACCGAACGCTTCCCGGAGCCTTTCGGCAAACTCCGCGTCCCTTGCGTTGCGGTTGCGATCCATGGCTCAGCCTCCCTGAACCTAGTTTTAGGGAAGAACAGAGGCGCGCCGGAAAGACGCGCCCCGCACCCCCTCGGTTCCGCAGTTCGCATTTAAGCTCGGCGTCCTCGCTGCACTGGCTCCCGCTCCGTCGCGCTGCGGCCGGAACGCTCCGCCAGCACCCTCTCCCTCATGGAGGGGGGAACAGGTCGAGGTCGTTGCACTCGGCCACCGCCAGGGCGGTCATCTCCTCGACCCCCCACGTCGACGGAACGTACCTCTTGAGGGCCTCCGCCAAGTCGCGCGCCGACAGCGGCCTGTCCCCGGCAAGCTCCCACGCCTTCAGGACCAGGGCCTCCATTTCGGCTCCGGTCCACCCCTCCGTGGCCGCGACCGCCGGAGACAGGTTCAAATCGGACTCCGCCGGGATTCCGTACTTGCGGAAAAACGTCCGAAAGATGGCTTCCCGTTCGGCCGCCTCCGGCGCCAGTATCGGGACCTTTTTGTCGAACCGATCGGGACGCTTCAGCGCCGGGTCGATCAGGTCCAGACGATTCGACGCCGCTAAAAAAACTATCCGACCGCGGTGGCGGGTCTCCGACATGAACTGCAAAAGCTGCTGGAATATCCGGTTCGTGACCCCCGTGTTGTCCCCGGTGCGGCTGAGGCCCGCCTGGTCGATTTCGTCGATGAACACGATCGTGGGAGCCAGGGCCTCGATGCACTCCAACGCACGGGCCAGGTTTTTCTCGGACTGACCCACGTAGCTGCCCAGGAGACGCCCTACGTTGAGCGAGCAGCAGTTCATACCGCTCTCTTTGGCCACGGCTTCGGCCAGCACGCTTTTGCCCGTTCCCGGAGAGCCGAGCAGCAGCACCCCCATCGGCACCCGCGCCCCGTCGCCAGCCCTCATCGGACGAACTACCGAGCGGAGAAAGAACTCTTTGACGTGATACATGCCGCCAATGTCGTCGAACCCGATTTGCGGCTCGATAATCTGGAGCACGTCCTGGAACTCGCTTCGGATGAGCTCCTCCTTGCGCTCCCGTACCAACTCGTCGTCCACGGGACGGTCCTCCAAATCCGCCCGGAGAACGATGTCTTCGATGTGGACGAGCTTGAGGCCGGCGGTCAGGGCCGCAATGCGCCGCAGATCGCATCCCTGAAGCGCCGGACGCTCTCCGTCCGTCCTGGACAGCTTCCGCAATTGTGGAAAAGTCAACGCTCCCAGTGAGCTCCGCAATATCCTGGGACTTGGGGTCGGGCGGGGTGAAAGTGCCGATGCCAACCCGCTTTTCCTCAGAAAAGAGGACCCGCTCCACCGGCACGTCCTCGATACGCCCGTGGTATTCGGTTTCCACGCGCAGGCGACAGACCGGGCAGAGTTCCCCTTCGATGTAGACGCCGTACTCCCGCTGAAACTCACCCCGGAGTTCCCGGGGGATGAGGTGGAGCGGTTCCTCGTGCATCGGGCAACCCTTGATGGCGTATACCGCCCCCGCATCCGTGCGGGTGTACTCCTCCAAACCCCTTTTAAGGAGATTGACAAGAGTTGATTTTCCCCCGCTAACCGGCCCCATGAGCAGGAGAATGCGCCTACGAACATCGAGGCGGCGGGCTGCCGGGTGGAAGTATTCCTCGACCAGCTTCTCTAACGTCCGGTCGAGACCAAAAAGCTCCCGGCTAAAAAACTTGTACCGCTTCTGTCCGTTAACCACTTCTACCCCGGCAGTAACGATCATATTGTAGATGCGGCTGTACGCGAGCTGGCAGATCTGGGGGTTTTGCCGCACGAGTTCCAGGTAATCCCTGAACGTGCCTTCCCAAGCAAGACGCCGCTCGGCATCCTGGTGTTCCTTAAGGCGCTTAATAAACTCCACCTCCATCCCCCCACGGAAGCGCGTTTTCCGACAAAAAGGCCTCTAATACCCGTAAACGGAAGCCCTTTTTTACGACAGCCAGGCCCGTCTTTTCCTCCAGTGAAATATATACTTCAGGGAAAACAAAAAGGACGGTTGGCCCTTTTCGCTTCTAAACGTTATAGAAGCTGATGAGATAAAACCACCCTGGCCCTTCCTGAATATTCTGGTTACAAAAGCGTTACGTAGGATAAACTTAACGCTTTAGTCCTGCGCGAGGCATCAGGAGATGTAAGCGCACCGGAGCGAGAAGAGTGCTGAGGGGGCAAGCGGGCCGTGTGGCTTCTTCTAACCGGCCGGTGGCGGGAAAGGCTCCCAAGATTTTGGCGGCAAACCCAAAATCTTTTGGTTCGCCTCCTTCTGCTTCCTCTATTCCCGCTTTTTGGTGGGGACCGCTAACCCATCCCTATATTAATTACCGGGCGCTACGGCAAGCCGAGCGCGAAGCCGCGCTCGGAAATCCGGCCATCAACCGGGATCTTTTGAGCCGGCTGCGGCGCCACCGGGACGTTTTCATCTTTGCCGGTAACAGTGCGGACGCCATTGCCACCCTTCACATCCTAACGGGAAGCAGCGTTTACGACTACGCCCACAACTTCATCCCCGACAACGTGGCTGGTAGCCCCGTTTTCGGCTACGCGCTGGTTGACGAGTGGCTGAAGGCGCAGCAGCGAGGAAAAAACCTTTATCCGGAGGAGGAACTGGGTGTGGCCTGCGGGTGGCTGGCCCACCAGCTTGCTGACTGGTACGCCCATTACGCCGTGGTGGACGCACGCGGCCAGCTTCTCCCTGACCCTTACACGCCGCCCGACGAAGAGTCTGTTTTCCCGGGTTACGCCAACTCTCACCGGGTGCTCGGCGCGGACTTCCACCCGGAGATCCTGGCGCAATACCGGCTGGTAGACCACGCGCTCACCGAATTCTTCCATGACCTACTGGTTACCTATTGCAGCGGCGAGAGCCAGTTCGACACCAGCAGGATTGAGTTTTTCCGGAATTACCGGCGGCAGGGCCAGCTCTCTAACCTGCTCACAGCCACTTCAGAGCGGTTTCGGGGGGTGGCGGCACGCGTTCTGCCCGAAGAAATAGAGTTGCTGCGGGAAAATCTCCGCACCACTATCGAGGGGCTCCGACTCCTCGTTCACCTGGTCACTTTTCTCAACCCAGCGCTTCCCGAGGCTATTCGCCGCGATATAAGCCCCACCGTTACTGGTGGGCCGGACTATATCGGGATGGCGGTAGAAGGAGTGGTGCGGGGCTTATTCTGCAAGCGCTACGAGGAGATTGCCGGACTCGCGAAGCTACCACCTACCGCACCGTGGGAGGTCTATCCGTGGCCCGTGGTGGTTCGTGCCTTAACCGCGCCGGGTACCCTCCTCTACCGGGTTGCCTACCGCCTGAGTAAGCTTTTACCGGGTGAAGTGGCCCACATTTTTCGGAACCCCGAAGACTTCAGCTTCCGCTTTCTGAAGCTTTTTGAGTTGCGGGGCCGGATGGCGGCCTAGCTCGCTGCCACCCTCGCTGCCGGAAAGCTGGCGGTGCTTGCCAGAACGGAGGAGGGAAATGCCCTCTTGGCCTTTATCGTAGCGCTTTTAATTACGCCCCACCCCGACCTTGCTACCGCGCGGGCTCATTTTCGTCGGCTGCTCCAGCCGGTAGTGCGGCTGGGTGGCGACCCGGCAACATCGGAGGCCGAAAGGTTGACGCTGATGCTCAACGCGGGCGAAATCGTCGTCCGGATCATCCCCGCGGTCGCGCGGAGCGACCCGGCAAGCCGCCAGTTAAAAGCGCTTGACCCCGCCACTTTGCGTTTTTACCTTGATGGGTATGACGTTCGGTCGGAGCCAGAGCTTTATGAGTTGCACCTCGCGCGCGTAAACGGATATTGTTTGGAAGTGCGCCTCACGCTCAAAAAGCCACTGGCCGAAGGCTTCCACCGCCTGCTGGTGAAAATCGCGGACGCTTCCGGTACCCTGGCCCAGCCTTTAGAGCGGGACTTTTGGGTAGGCCCCGCGGTCCAGATGCTGCGCGGTCCCCAGGACGCCTGGTGATACCGCTGTTTGGGTATACCCCAGCTGGTTCTCTTCGGTATTTTATGCGGCCCTCACGTATTCCACAGGGTCTGGTTTGATTAACAGGTGACCGGAGGGGTAACGCAGAAAAGAAGTTTAAGTTTCAGGAAGTGGCTCCGCCCGGTCCTTTCGTTCCAACTGCTTTTGTACCAGGTGTAGCAGGAGAGCTAAAAACAGTCCCGTTCCCATGGTTGATAAGAGTACGCGGGTGGTATTAAATTGTAGCCAAGCAAATAGATAGCCTGTAGAAAGAACAATGGAAAGAATCATGAGCGGAAAAGCCACTTTGAAGAAGCCGAGAAAACTAATAGGAAAGCCTCTTTTTTCCGCCATATCCACCACTACCACGTTGGCCGAAGCACCAACGATGGTGCCGTTACCCCCTAAGCAGGCTCCCAGGGAGAGGGACCACCAGAGAAAGTTGAGGTTTTCTATGCCCCCCAGGCGGCCCATGTCCTGAATTAGAGGGATCATGGTGGCCACAAAGGGGATATTGTCCACAAAAGCCGAGGTCAGGGCCGAAAGCCAGAGAATGAGCATCCCAGCAGGCAGGAGCTGGCCCCCGGTAACGTTTAAGGAATAGCGGGCAACGGCCTCGATTACACCTACTTCCTCTAATGCGCCTACGAGGGCAAAAAGGCCAATGAAGAAGAAAATCACCGGCCATTCCACAGCGTGGAAGGCACGCTCCGGGTCAAAACGGGTAATCACGAGCAGCAGGGTTGCTCCGGCAAGAGCTACTACGGAACTCTCCAAGTGTACATATTGGTGCAGGGCAAAGCCGGTAATGGTTAATCCTAAAACCCAGAAGCACGGTTTTAATAAAGCGGCATCCTTAATCTCACCCCACTCGTTGAGTTCCATAATGCTTTTTTGTCGCTCAGGTTGCGTAACAAGATCCCGGCGGTAAATAAGGCGTAAAATAAAGATAGTTAAAATATAAATTACCACCACCACCGGTGTAAGGTTAATCACGAAGTCCATAAATCCCAGTCCAACGGCGCTACCAATCATAATATTGGGGGGATCGCCAATCAATGTGGCCGTGCCGCCGATATTGGAGGCGAGAATTTCGGCAATTAAGAAGGGTAAAGGGCTTACGCCCAACTTACGGGCGATGGCGAAAGTGACGGGCACAACAAGCAATACAGTGGTCACGTTATCCAATAAGGCGGAAAGAATGGCAGTGACCAAGAAAAGAGAGGATAAAATGCGCAGTGGTTCGCCCCGCGCTATTTTAGCTGCCCTGATGGCCAGGTATTTAAAAACTCCCGTCTCCCGCGTGATGCCCACAATGATCATCATCCCCGTTAAAAGACCGATGGTGTTCCAATCTATATAGCGAACGGCCAATTCTGGAGTGACGATGCCGGTCAGTATGACCACGACTGCACCCAAAAGCGCAGCAACAGTGCGATGAATTTTTTCGGAAATGATCAGGGCGTAAGTAAGCAAAAAAACACCGGTGGCTAAAAGAACGTGGGTTTGGCTAAACAAACCTCTTCTACTCCTTTGATCATTTTACTGAAAAATTAATAGGGAGTAGTTTCACTGATAATAAGGAGTAAGTTTCATTGACTACCCCCAGTAGTCGAAACCGTTTAGCTTGGCGATTATAGCCTGCTTGCGCAGACCTCAGATCCATGGCTTTAGCACCCCAGGCTTTCGCCTGGTTTTAATGCACCAACGTACCTGAGCCTGCGTCAAGAATTTAGGAGGCGAAACTGCCGCGAATTTCGCACACTACTAGTGTTTCCTTCGTTTCTTAGTTCAAATCAGGCCGCGCCCCCATCCTTCCGCGGGCATCACTCCAGGTACAACCTCCTGATCATCTCCCGCAGCAGCCGCGCGTTCGCCACCGCCTGGCCGCGGGGGTGGTTGTTGAAGGCGATGAAGGCCCTGGTTGCGCCCCGGGCCACACCCTCTATCTTCGGCAGCCACTCCCCGAGTTCTTTTTCCGAATAGAGGTAGTCGTAGCGCTCCCAGGCTTCCCTGTGCTGCCACCACTTCGCGGCGTTGCGCCCGTGGAAGCGGATGTAGGCGAAGCTCGCAGTCCGCACCGCCACGGGACCGACCAGGCCCTTAAGCCGGGGCTCGTCCACGCAGACATAGGCGAGGTCAAGGGAGCGTAGCAGGTCGAAGGTTGACTGCTCCACCCAGCTCGCGTGGCGGAACTCCACGGCGGCAGGAAGGTCCGGGAAGAGTTCCCGGAGATACGCGAGGTAGTCTCTGTTCCCGGGGCTGTTAGGAAAAGCGAAAGGGAACTGGAAGAGCACCGCGCCAAGCTTGCCCGCTTCTTCCAGGGGCTTCAGCACGGCGCGGAACTTCGCCGCGTGGCCGGTGAATTCCGCCTCCCGCTCGTGGGTGAGCGAACCGTGCGCCTTCATGGCAAAAACGAAGCGCTCCGGCGTCTTCCTGGCGAGGGCCGCCATCACCTGCACGGGCGGGAGGTGGTAGAAGGTGGCGTTGACCTCGGTGAAGAGAAATTCCTGCGCGTAGTACTCCAGCATCTTCCCCTTCGCCAGCTTCAGGGGGTAAAAGGCGCCGCGCCAGTCGTCGTAGCTGTAGCCGGAGGTGCCAATGAGGATTTCGGAGCGCATAGTTGTACCCCCATCTCTTACGCGGAAGGAGTTCGCCAATCCCGAAAAGTTTCCTGCTCCCGACATAAACAGCCCTCTGAAAACCGGCCCTTCCAGGGTGGTATACCTCTCTGCGCTGTCTCCGGCCACCCGCACCGGGGAGCGGGGATGAGCGTCACAGTGCGGCGAATAGCGGTGCTGGGGCCCGCCCGGTAGCCAGGGGAGGTCCGGGCCTGGAAACCGGCACCCTGATATTGCTTGGTTCCTCTTTGTCTACGCGAGGACGGCAGGAATCTCCCTCCCGGTCAGCGAAAATTTTTCTAAATTCGTACGGCGACAATAAATATAGAAAGGTTAAGGCGGCAATGCAAAAGGATAATACGGTAAACCAAAAGGCCAGCGAAATATTCGGAAAAGCTCTTTCACACGAAATATGAACACCTTGGTAAATTAGAAAAGAAAGTTGCGCATCATCTCGCCGAGAGAATTCATATTTCGAGATAATGTAGCTAAAGACTTTTCCGACCAACTGACTTTCGGCCAGAGGATAGCTGATAAGGTTGCAGCTTTCGGAGGCTCTTGGGCTTTCATCTCAATCTTTATGGTTGTTCTGGTTACTTGGGTTCTCCTTAATTCGTTCGTTCTGGCTAAGTTTAATAAATCGTTTGACCCATACCCGTACATCCTCCTAAATCTCTTTTTATCTATGCTTGCTGCCATTCAAGCGCCAATAATCTTAATCTCTCAAAACCGGCAGGCCTCTAAAGATCGGCTAAGCGCAGAACACGATTACGAAGTCAATTTAAAGGCGGAGCTTGAAATAATGGCGCTCCATGAGAAAATAGATTTGCTTAGGGAGAAGCAACGGAGTGAACTTATTTCAATTCAACAGGAACAGCTAAGGTTTACACTGACCCCATAGAACACCAGACAAGCGGCATGGTAGAATGGGAGCGAT
>NZ_JBRAIN010000063.1:0-11267 GCF_052743955.1 Thermodesulfitimonas sp. | reverse complement strand
CGGAAGCAGCACTAAGGGAAATCCTCCGGGTGCCGTGAGGGTGCCTGACCCGAGCTACCTGCGGCGGGTACAACCGGAAGCTGCGGCTCAAAGGCAGGTGCACGGCCAATTTATATGTTGCTTAGCGTTTCTGTGAAGGCGTATAGCAGCCTTTTTTCTTTATGGCGTATTTTTTATAGAGGAGTATGGGGGTAGGCGCCGAAGAGACTTCTTAAAGAAAGGTCTCGCGCGATAAGAGGCAGGGCAATGAGCGGCGAAACAGATAGGATCCCGGTAGCGCTCTACCGGCAATGGCGGCCGCAACGCTTTGCAGAGGTGGTCGGCCAAGAGCACGTAACCCGGACTTTAAGGTACGCCCTGGAAAAAGGGAAGGTGGCCCACGCCTTGCTTTTCGCCGGCCCCCGGGGGACAGGAAAGACGAGCACCGCCCGGATCCTGGCGAAGGCCCTCAACTGCGCGAACGGGCCGGCGCCTGAGCCGTGCAATACCTGCCCGGAGTGCTTGGCGATTACCGCGGGTACCGCGCTTGACGTGCTCGAGATCGACGCCGCCTCCCGGCGGGGCATCGACGAGGTGCGGGAGCTCCGGGAGCGAGTAAAGCTCGCACCGGTAGCGGCGCGGCACAAGGTTTATATCGTCGACGAGGCCCATATGCTTACCACCGAAGCAGCGAATGCTCTCTTAAAAACCCTCGAAGAGCCGCCGCCCCGGGTTTATTTTATCCTAGCTACGACGGAACCCCACAAGATGCCGGTGACGATCCTTTCCCGCTGCCAGCGCTTTGATTTCCGCCGGATCAGGACCGAACTTATCTCCAGACACCTCGAGCGAGTGCTGGAAGCGACCGGAAGCCGGGCGGCGCCCGCGGCCCTGAAGCTCATCGCCCAGGCGGCCGAAGGTAGCCTGCGGGATGCTTTAGGTCTCCTTGATCAGGTGCTTGCCCTCGGGCAGGGTGAAGTTGGGGAAGAGACGGTTGCCGACCTGTTGGGGAAAGTGCGGCTGAGCGCGCTTGAGGAGATGGTGGCGTTTCTCCACCGGGGGGATGCTGCGGGGGCTCTCCGCCTTCTCCAGGAGATCGACCAGGCGGGTAAGGATGTTACGCTCTTTGTACGCGATTTGCTGGCGCTCCTTCGAGAGGAGATGCTGAACCATATCCTGACGGGGAAGGTAATGGCACCGCGCTTGATCCGCTGCCTCGAGGAGTTAAGCCGCGCTCTCGAGGAGATGCGGGTGGCGGTGATTAAAACGCTCCCGGTGGAGTTAGCGCTGGTGCGCGCGCTCTACGAGGAAGCCTCCATCCTTGAGAACGCGTCGTGCCCGGAGGTTACCGGTGAACCTTCGCTCGAGCGGGTGCGGTCCGTGTGGCCGGAGATTCTCCGCGCGGTAAAGGACACGCGCCCGGTTATTTTTGGTTTTGTGAGCCGTGTCGGGCCGGTAGCCGTTTCCGGGCGGTGCCTTCGGGTTGCGGGGGAACCCGAAATATGCGCGATTCTTGACCGGGAAGAGCACAGAATGGTGGTGGAGGAGGTTTTAAGCCGCTTTTTTGGCGGCCGCTGGCGTATGGAGGTTGTGGCGAAAGGGAAGTAGACGCGGGCGTCTAGATGGCGACGTGTGGTCCATTGGTTACGTTATTGCCCGCCCGCAGGCGGATAAAGATACAGGGGGTGCCTTAGGATGATGGATGTAAACAAGATGATGAAGCAAGTGCAAAAGCTGCAAAGCCAGATTGCTAAGCTCCAGGAGGAGCTCAGCACGAAAACGACCGCGGCAACCGCTGGGGGCGGGGCGGTGCGGGCTGTGGTAAACGGCCGCCAAGAGCTTGTTGCCCTCGAGATCCGGCCGGAGGCAGTAGACCCGGACGATGTCGAAATGCTCCAGGATATCATTATCGCCGCCGTAAATGAAGCCTTAAGGGAATCGCGGGAGATGGTGGCCCGGGAGATGGGGAAACTAACCGGGGGCCTGGGGATGCCAGGCCTTTTTTAAAGGCGCGCGCGGCGCTTGCGGAGGGTTTTAATTTTGTACCCACGGGCGGTTGCCAGGCTCATCGAGGAATTCAAACGTCTTCCCGGTATCGGGCCGCGAACGGCCCAGCGGCTGGCTCTTTATCTCCTGAGTGCCCCTCGGGAACAAGCGGAGCGGCTCGCGGCAGCGCTTAAGGAGGCCCGCGAGACGACCGTGTACTGTTCCGTTTGCGGTAACCTTACGGATGTGGATCCCTGCAAGATCTGTGCTGACCCGGCGCGGGATCATAGCCTCCTTTGCGTGGTCGAGGAGCCGCGGGATCTGTTGGCGATTGAGCGGTCGGGCGGCTTCCGGGGTGTTTACCACGTTTTACACGGGGCCCTCTCCCCGCTTGACGGGATCGGCCCGGAGAAACTGCGGCTGAAGGAGCTATTGGTGCGGCTCGAAAAAGGAGAAGTGGCCGAGGTTATCCTGGCGACGGGGCCGGACACGGAAGGAGAGGCGACGGCGCTTTACATCCGGCGACTGCTTGAACCCCTTGGAGTGAAGGTGAGCAGGCTGGCCTACGGGCTGCCGGTAGGCGCAGAGATTGAGTTTGCGGACGAAGAAACGATTCTGCGCGCGATTCAGGGGCGGCGCCAGATCAGCTAAGGCATAAATTTCCTCCCCAGCGGAATAAGCTTAGCAGGGGATTGTCCCGACTCCCGGAGGGTAAACGGGGGGCCGGCGTTAAATCCGGCTCCGGACACCCGGAAGCTGATTTCTGTGAGGGGGAGATAGCGGTGGACTGGGACTGGAAAATGCTCGTTTTCGGGGGCATCGGGCTCCTGGGGCTGTATCTGATCGGCAGCGCGCTTATCGCACCGCTCCGGCTGCTGGTCCGGCTTTTGGTGAGGCTCTTCATCGGTGGCTTTTTACTGGCCCTGGTGAACCTGGTGGGAGCAGTCTTCAACCTCCACATCGCGGTGAACCCGCTGACTATGCTCGCAGCTGGCGTTTTCCCGGTGCCGGGGCTTATCCTGCTCACGTTGCTGGCCATTTTTGTCGCGTAGTTGCTTGACGCTGCCCCTATTTTTACGGTACCATAGAACCAACAAAAAAACCATTTTACCATGAATTTCCAACGCCGCCTCCCGGCCTTTTCGTTAGGCGCTTGCGCATACCGTAATACAGCAGGGTAAACGCTAAGACCGGCCGGGTGCTGGACGAGGCGGAGGAGAACAGGTTTTACTGGAAAGCTGGTGCACGTTACCACGAGGGACCTATCTAAAAGGGTCAATTGTTAAAAGGAGGGTCTTTATGGCGGATACAGTCGAGATCCGGTGGCACGGCAGGGGAGGGCAGGGGACGGTCACGGCGGCCAAGGTGCTGGCGGATGCGTGCTTAAGCGGCGGCAGGTTCGTCCAGGCCTTTCCGGAGTACGGGCCGGAGAGGGCCGGGGCGCCGCTCAAGGCCTACAACCGGATCAGCACCAAGGAACTCCGGATGCACTGCCCGGTGCTTAACCCCCAGGTGGTTAGCGTGGTCGACGCAACGCTGCTCGATACGGTGAACGTTACGGAAGGGGCAGCAGAGAACGCGGTCTTCATTGTAAATACGGCGAAGGAGCCGCAAGAGATCCGGCAAAAGCTGGGCGCTAAACCTGGGCAGCGCGTCTTCACGGTTGACGCCACGAGGATTGCGATGGAGACGATTGGCAAGGCCTTTCCGAATTCCCCTATGCTCGGCGCGGTCGTCAGGGTGACCGGCCTGGTGAGCTTGGAGCACCTCCTCGAGGACGTGCGGAAGAGCTTCGGGAAGAAATTCTCCGAAAAAATCATCGAGGGCAACTTGAACGCCGTCCGGCGCGGCTACGAGGAGGTAAAAGAGGGATGAAGGCGAAAAGCTGGCGGGAACTCCCCCCCGGAGCGGTGATCCTCGACGCGGGAAACGCGCGGGAGGTTAAAACAGGGAGCTGGCGGACCTTTCGGCCGGTTTGGGTGGCGGAAAATTGCAGCCACTGCCTTTTCTGCTGGCTCTTCTGCCCCGATATGGCCGTGATTGTCAAAGACGGGAAGATGGCCGGCTTCGATTACGATTACTGTAAAGGTTGCGGCATTTGCGCGTTTGAGTGTCCGGGTAAGAAAGGGAAGAAGGCCATTTTCATGGAGGAGGAAAGCAAGTAATGGCGAGGGTAAGTGCCGTAACGGGAAACGAGGCCGTTGCTGAAGCGCTCCGGCAGATCAACCCGGACGTCTGCGCGGCGTATCCAATTACGCCCCAGACGGAGCTGATGCAGCGGTTTGCCGCCTTTGTGGCCAACGGTAAGGTAGATACGGAGTTGATCCTGGTTGAGAGCGAGCACAGCGCGATGAGCGCGTGTATCGGTGCCGCCGCTGCGGGGGGAAGGGTGGCCACGGCGACCTGTGGCCCCGGGCTGGCCCTCATGTGGGAGATGCTTTACGTGGCCGCCGGTATGCGCCTGCCCATCTTTATGGCGGTGGTAAACCGGGCGCTTTCGGCGCCGCTCAACATCCACGGTGACCACTCGGACGCGATGGGCGCACGGGATTCGGGCTGGGTTCAGCTCTGGTCCGAGAATGCTCAGGAAGCCTACGATAACATGGTCCAGGCCGTGCGGATCGCGGAGCACATGGACGTGCGCCTGCCGGTGATGGTCTGTTACGATGGCTTTATTATCAGCCACTCGATCCAGCGGGCGGAGTTGCTCGAAGACGAGGTAGTTAAGGGTTTTGTCGGCGCGTACAAGCCCTTGAACCCGCTGCTCGATATCGACCACCCCAAGAGCTACGGCCCGCTCATCCTTCCTGACGAGTACCACGAGTACAAGCGTGCCCAGCACGAAGCGATGACCAAAGTCAAAGATGTTGTCCTTGGTGTTGCCGAAGATTTTGCCCGGATTAGTGGCCGACGGTACGGCCTCTTCGAAGCCTACCGGCTTGACGATGCCGAGGTGGGGCTGGTGGTCCTTAACTCGGCGGCCGGGACGGCAAAAGACGTGGTCGATGCTTTTCGGGAGCGGGGCGTCAAGGCAGGCCTCCTGAAACCGCGCCTTTTCCGGCCCTTCCCTTATGAAGAGGTTGCGGCGGCCCTCAAAGGGCTTAAAGCGGTGGCGGTTTTGGACCGGGCCGACTCTTTCGGCGGTTACGGTCCCGTCTTTATGGAAATCGCTTCGGCTCTCTACCCGCTTGCCACGCGGCCTGTGGTTATCAACAAGATTTACGGGCTCGGCGGTAGAGACTTCCTGCCGGACCACGCTGCAGCGGTGCTGAACGAGCTGGTGGAGATCGCCCGGACGGGCAGGGTACGGGTGGTAAAAGAGTATATCGGAGTGAGGGAGTAAGATGGCTACGGAACTAAAACTAAAGGAACTCACGAAAAAGGAGCTGCTTTTCACTTCCGGGCACCGGCTTTGCGCCGGCTGCGGTGCGGCCATCGTGGCGAAGATGGTGCTCCTGGCGGCGGCCGATTACCCGCTGGTTCTCGCCAACGCCACCGGTTGCCTCGAAGTTGCCTCCTGCATTCAGGATTATACCGCCTGGCGGGTCCCGTGGATCCACAGTGCCTTCGAAAACGCCGCGGTGACCCTCGCCGGGGTGGAAACGATGTACAGGGCGCTGAAGAAAAAGGGCAAAATCGACCGGGAGATCAAGTTTATCGCCTTTGGCGGCGACGGCGGTACTTACGACATCGGGCTCCAGAGCCTTTCCGGAGCCATGGAGCGGGGGCATGATCTTCTCTACGTATGCTACGATAACGGGGCCTACATGAATACGGGCATCCAGCGCTCGAGCGCTACCCCGCTCGGTGCCGAGACGACGACCAGCCCAGCGGGAAGCGTGATTCCGGGAAAACTGCAGCGCCGCAAAGACCTTACCAGGATTATCGCGGCGCACAACGTCCCGTATGTGGCGCAGGCGGCGCCAAGCCACTGGGCCGATCTGATAAAAAAGGTGCGTAAGGCCCTCGCGATTAAAGGTCCGAAGTTCATCAACATCCTGTCTCCCTGCAACCGCGGCTGGCGGACCCGCACGGACGACGCGATAATGCTGAGCCGCCTGGCGGTGGAGACCTGCTACTGGCCCCTTTACGAGGTGGAGAACGGGGTCACGAAGATAACCTTCAAGCCCAAGGAGAAAAAGCCGGTTGAAGAGTTTCTAAAAACCCAGGGAAGGTTTAAGCATCTTTTTAAGCCGGAGAACGAATGGATTATCAGGCGGTTTCAAGAAGAGATCGACCGCGAATGGGAGCGGTTGCAGAAGGAGGAAACCCTGTATAGCTGATTTCCAGGCACGCTGCCCGCTGGTTGAGGCGCTGAAGAGCTACGCGGGCAGGATCTCTACCGGTTTTCACACGCCGGGGCATCTTCAAGGGAAAGCGGCTCCACCGGTGCTGCGCCAATGGTGGGGCCGCGCGGTTTTCGCGGCGGACCTCACGGAACTTCCGGGGCTTGATGATCTCCACGCGCCTTCCGGGGTAATCCGGCGCGCGCAGGAACTGGCGGCAGCGCTTGCGGGCGCAAAGGAAACCTTCTTTCTGACCAACGGGAGCACGGCGGGCGTGCTGGCGATGTTTCTTGCCGCCCTCGGGCCGGGGGAGAGGGTCATCCTGCCCCGTGCCGTCCACCGGTCGGTGGTGGCGGCGCTGGTGCTGAGCGGTGCTACGCCGGTCTTTCTGCCGGTGCGGCACCTTGCGGATTTCGGTATCCCGTTACCGCCCCCAGCGGCCGCCTACGCGGCGGCCCTTGTACGCTACCCTGATGCCCGGGCGCTTTTTGCCCTTTACCCGGATTACTATGGTGTGGCGGTTGACCTCCGGGCAGTAGCCGCTGCGGCTCACTCCTGGGGACTGCCCTTGCTGGTCGATGCGGCGCACGGCGTTCTTTTCGGGCGTCATCCAGCACTCCCACCGGGAGCGATGGCGTGTGGCGCCGACGCGGCGGTGGAAAGCGTGCACAAGCGGGCCGGCGCGCTCACCCAGGCTGCTTGGCTTCACCTCGGGAGCGAGTGGCTTTCGCCGCCGCGGGTACGGCAGGCTCTCCAGTTCGTGATGACGAGCAGCCCGTCCTACCTGTTACTCGCCTCCCTTGACGCGGCGCGGCGGCAGCTCGCGCTTTCAGGGGAACGCCTTTGCCGACGGCTTCTCTCTCTTGCGGCCGAAGCGCGGCGGGCGCTCCGCCGCTTTGAGGCGGTAGCGGTCCTCGCCACGGCGGGCGAGGGCTACAGCCTCGACCCGACCCGGCTGGTTCTTAATTTCGGCGCTGCGGGATTGACCGGTTACGAGGCGGCCAGGCTACTGCGGCGCCACGGCGTGGTAACGGAAATGGCAGATTTTACCAACGTAGTGCTCCTCTTGAGCCCGGGTCACGGAAAACAGGAGATAAGGGCGCTAACGCGGGCAGTAGAAGCGGTCCTCGCGCGGCGCCCGGTGGCCCGTGCTGGGCGCGGTGCAGGCGACGAACAGCTCTTCTTCCCGGCGCCGCCGCCCCTGCGGCTTTCCCCGCGGGAGGCGTGGCTGGCTCCGGCGGCGAGCGTGCCCCTGGAAGCGGCGGTGGGCCGGGTGAGCGCGGCAGTGGTGGCCCCGGCACCGCCAGGGATCCCGGTACTGGTGCCCGGGGAGGAGGTTACGGAAGAGGTGGCCAATTACCTTGAAAAGCTCAAAGAGAAAGGCGTTCCGGTGCACGGGATGGAAGAAGAAACTGACCGCGCGGCTTTGCGTGTGGTGGGGTAAGCATGGGTTTTTTCATTTCTTTTGAAGGAATCGACGGTGCGGGGAAGAGCACGCAGGTACAGCGTTTGGCGCGGCGGCTCGCCGCCGAAGGTTTTGTGGTGGTAACGGTGCGGGAGCCGGGCGGGACCCCGCTGGGTGAAACGCTGCGGGAGATCTTAAAGGACCCGGCGCGCACACTGGACCCGCGCGCGGAGGCATGTCTTTACGCGGCAGCGCGGGCAGAGCTGGTGGACCGGGTTATCCTTCCGGCCCTGCGTGCGGGGAAGGTGGTGCTTGCGGACCGTTTTACCGATTCAACGCTTGCCTACCAGGGAGCGGGACGCGGCCTTCCCGTGGAGCTGTTATCAGCGCTCAATGCGTTCGTGACGCGGGGGCTTTCTCCCGACCGCACCATTATCATCGACCTCCCGGTAGCGGCGGCGCTGGCGCGGGTCGGGGTCCCCAGGGAACGGGACCGGATAGAGCGACTTGGGCCGGCTTTTTTTGCGCGGGTGCGGGAGAGGTATCTCCATCTGGCCGAACAGAATCCGGCCCGCTACCTGGTGGTAGACGGGGATAGAACACCGGAGGCGGTGGAGGAGGAGATTTTTCGGCTGGTAAAGGAGGTCCTGAACCGGTGTACGCGGAAATTCGAGGCCAGGACGCCGCGGTAAAAAGGCTCCAGGCAGCGGTGCGGACGGGCCGGATCGCGCCGGCGTATCTTTTCACCGGGCCGGCGGGGGTTGGCAAGTATATGACTGCTCAGGCTTTTGCCGGGGCGCTCCTCTGCGCGGCGCCGGTGGACGGCGCTGCGTGCGGGGAATGTCGTTTTTGCCGTCTCTTTTCCCGTTCGGGCCACCCTGACTTTCACGCGGTGGCTGCCGGTGAGGCAACGATTGGGGTAGACCAGATCCGGCACCTAGTCGCCGCCGTAGGACGGAAGCCTTTTCACCGGCGTCACGTAGTGGCTATCGACGCGGCGGAACGCGCCACCCTCGAGGCGCAGAACGCCTTTCTTAAAACCCTTGAGGAGGCGCCGGGGGAAGTTGTTTTTATCCTCGTCACCGCGTACCCGGAGGCGCTTCTGCCAACGGTGGTATCCCGGTGTCGCGAGGTGCGCTTTCGCCAGCTCAGCCCGGCGGTGGTAGCCGGGCTTTTAGAGGCGCGCGGCGTCCCGGCGGCAGAAGCCGGGTTGCTCGCCCGTCTTTCCGGCGGGAGCCTCGGCCGGGCGCTCCGGCTTAAAGGTGACCCCCAGATGTGGAGCCTGAGGGTGAAGGCTCTAGAGCTGGCCCTGCGGCCGGGCCTCTGGGGGACCTTGCAGGTTTCGGTTCGCAGCCGCAAGGAGGCGGAAGAACTCCTATGCTTTTTAAGCCTTTGGTATCGGGACCTTTTGCTCTTCCGGGTCACGGGCGACGCGGCGCTCGTGGTGAATATTGATCGCCTTGCGGAAATCGAAAAAACCCGGGTACCGGTCGCGGCGCTGCTAGCGGCGGCCGAGGCGCTGGAGGTGGCGAAAAGGATGTTGCGTGCCAACGTCAACCCGCGCCTCGTTGTGGAGGGAATAGCTGTGCGCTTGGGCGCCGTATTTAGGGCGCGCTGAAAATCCAGCCGCGCCGTTGAAAGACGCGATGATCTTCAGGGTGGTGAAAAGATTGCGGGCGGTAGGGGTCCGTTTTAAAAAAGCGGGCAAGATATACTACTTTGACCCTGGTTTTTTAGAACTTAAACCGGGTGACGGCGTTGTAGTAGAAACGGTGCGTGGCATGGAGTACGGGTCGGTGGTAACCGGTCCGGTGGAAATAACGGCTGAGGCGGGAAGCTTAAAGCCGGTGCTAAGACGGGCCACGGAGGAAGACGTGCGGCAGGCGCTGGGAAACCGGGAGAAGGAGCGGCAGGCCTTCCGCATCTGCCAGGAGAAAATCGCGGCCCACGGCCTACCAATGAAGCTAATCGGTGTCGATTACACCCTGGACGGGAGCAAGATCATCTTTTACTTCACCGCGGAAGGGCGTGTCGATTTCCGGCATCTGGTACGAGACTTGGCGGCGGTTTTCAAAACGCGGATCGAGCTCCGGCAGGTCGGAGTGCGGGACGAAGCGAAGATGCTCGGCGGCATCGGTCCCTGTGGGCGGGAACTCTGCTGTGGTACCTGGCTCTGCGAGTTTGCCCCGGTTTCGATCCGGATGGCTAAAGGGCAGAACCTGGCCCTGAACCCGGCCAAAATCTCCGGTATCTGCGGGCGGTTGATGTGCTGCCTCCGGTACGAGGCACGGAACTACGGGGAAGAAGAGGCGGAATTTGACGCGGATGAAGAGCGAGCCGAATAAGGGGAAACTTTACGTCTGCCCTACACCGATCGGTAACCTTGAGGATATTACGCTCCGGGTGCTGGCGGTGCTCGCGAGGGTTGATCTCATCGCGGCGGAGGATACGCGCCACACTAGAAAACTCCTGGCGCATTACGGGATAAAAACACCGCTTTTGAGCTACCACAGCCATAACCAGAAAGCGCGGGGAGAGGAGCTCCTGGCGCGGCTGGCGCGGGGAGAGCACATCGCCCTCGTTTCGGACGCGGGGACGCCCGGCATCTCTGATCCTGGCGCGCTGCTCGTCCGGGAGGCAGTGACGCGAGGTATTCCGGTGGAGGCCCTGCCCGGACCGAGCGCGGTGCTGACGGCGCTGGTAGTGTCGGGGCTTGACAGCAGCCGCTTCGTTTTCGAGGGCTTTCTGCCGGCGCGCCGGAGGCGCCGGGCGCTCGCAGAGCTCGCCGGCGAGCGACGTACCATCGTTTTTTTCGAGGCGCCGCACCGCCTCTTGGCAACCCTGGAGGATATTCTGGCGGTGATCGGGGACCGGCCGGTAGCGGTGGCGCGTGAACTCACCAAGGTGCACGAGGAAGTCTTCCGGGGCCGGGTTTCCGAAGCGCTCACCTACTTCCGGGAGAGGCCGCCGCAGGGCGAGGTCACCATCGTCCTTGGCGGGCGGGAAGCACCGCCGGAAGGAGCGGCCCGGGAAACCGCAAATGCTCCCCTGGAGAAAGAGGTGCCCGAACTGGTGCGGCAGTTCATGGCGGCGGGAATGCAAAAGCGGGCAGCCATCAAGGAAGCTGCCCGCCGTTTTGGTGTTCCGGCGCGGGAAGTATATGCGCTCGTAGAAAAGGCCAAGAGAGACGTTACATAGCCTTGGCCCGCTCGAACATTGCCAGGGCGCACTCGCGGCAGACTAGGCGGCCGCGGTAGTGCTGCACGTCGTTGGCGTTGCCGCAGAAGATGCAGGCGGGTTCATACTTCTTCAGGATGATCTTCTCGTGGTCGACATAAATCTCGAGCGCATCCTTCTCCTCGATGCCCAGGGTCCGCCTAAGTTCAATAGGGATGACTACCCGCCCAAGCTCATCCACCTTGCGCACAATGCCCGTTGACTTCACTCCGCTTTCCCTCCCTCACCAAAATTTGTCAGAAGAACTCAGAATTAAGGCGATTAAATCTTACCAGGCATACCAGTAAAAGTCAACACTTGTAACAAAATTTTTTTGGGGAATTTTCTGAAAAAGCCCGTTTATCCCGCACGGTTTGCGACAAGGGGAAAATTAG
>NZ_JBRAIN010000062.1:6881-11653 GCF_052743955.1 Thermodesulfitimonas sp. | reverse complement strand
GTATAGCACAATTTTCATGCCCCGGTGGCGGCGTAGGCGCCATGGGTGACTTATCTACCAGAGGGAGGGGTGGCTTTCCTGCTTTTCGGCCTGCCCCTTTTTACACACTATACCGGACACTACTCGATCCTGGCCCCGGGATCGATTTTCTTTATTTCTTTTACGGCGGCAATCCCGTCCATCTCCGGCATGGTAATATCCATATGGTAACCGCATCGGGCTTGAGTTCCCTGTATAGCTCCACGGCGCGCCGGCCGTTTTCCGCTTCGCCGGCAATTTCGTAGCCGTTCTTGGTGAGGATATCCTTGAGCATCATCCGCATGAAAGCGGCATCGTCGACGATGAGAATTCGCTTGCCCATGGTCGCTCAACCCTCTCCTACGTGAGTTGACGCGGAGGGTCCGCACACCGCTGTAAGATCACCCTTTCTCAAGCCAATTCCTTTTTTAAGAGAAGAGAACCGCCTGTGGCAAGCAACTCAAACAACCTCCTCCCGGCAGGCAGCCGAGGAGGGACAAACTCGACGGCACGGGCTTCCTTCAGCGAGAGCAGCCAGTCCAGCCCGGCCGGGCCGAGCTCGCCAAGGCCGCTCAGGTCGAGGACCACCCGCGGCGCTCTCTCGCCCGCTAGGCGCGCGGCCAGCGCCTGCGGGTCGAGGGCGCCGCCCACCTCGATGCGCGCTTCCACCGGCGTCCCCAGCGGCAGAACCTGGACCCGCTTCACTTCGGGAGTGGCGGAAAGCACTTCCACGAGCAGGCCCGGGCTATCTGGCACGGCAACTGTAGCTTCTATTTCGCTGCCCTCAAATCGCAGCCCCTCGACTTCGGAGAGCGTCGGGCGGGCCTCGACGAGAGTGCCTAGCTCCTCCAGGCAGCGCAGCACGACGTAGGCCCTGGCGGCCCGCATGGCACAGTCGTCGGCCAGCTCCACTTTGACCAGGACCGTCTGGGCGGCGGCAGCATCCCCCTTCTCTTCCGCCCTGCCGCCCCCCTCGCCAGGCGCTCCAGGCGCCAGGTGAGAACGGCGAGGTCGGCGGTGCACCCGCCTCTGCCCGCCGCCTCCTCTGCCAGCCCTTTAAGCGCGTCAAGGCAGGCAAGGAGCACGTCGGTAACTTCGGGCGTGACGTTTGCCGCGCCGCGGCGCAAGGCATCGAGCAGGTCCTCCATGCGGTGGGCAAGCCCCGCCATGCCCCCAAACCCCAGGGTCGCGGCGTTTCCCTTAAGCGTGTGGGCTAGGCGGAAAACTTCCTCCAGGCAGTCGCGGTTGCGCAGGTCCTTTTCAAGGTAAACCAGTCTTTCTTCAAGGGCCTGAAGCTGCTCGGTAGTTTTTTCGAGGAACGCTTCCAAATAGGACATGAGGTTCTCGTCAAAGGCCATGCCTCTACACCCCCATTTGAGCTCGGGCGTAGATCTGGTAAGGATCCAGGACGAGGAGGACGCCGCCGTCACCCAGGACCGCCGCCCCGGCGAAGCAGGGGTCGAAACCTGCGGCCTGGTCCAGGGGCTTGAGCACAATATCCTCCTGGCCGACGAAGCCGTCCACCACCAGGGCGTAGCCGGCCGCCAGCACAACCAGACACAGTTCGTCGGTCAGGGACGCCGCGTCTAAACCTGCGCCCAGGAATTCGCCCAGGAACACCAAAGGGACGACCTCGCCGCGGAGAACCGCCACCTTTTTCCCGCGCATGGTCCTCAGGTCGGAGGCCGGCAGTTTGACCATCTCCCGCACGTCCTGCAGGGGCAGCCCGTACCGCACCCCGTTCTGCTTGACGACCAACACCCTCGAGGTGGCCACCGTGAGGGGGGGTTCCAGCCGGATGGTCGCGCCCGCGCCAAGCTCCGAACGAACCCGCACGCTGCCCCCCAGCCTCTGGACCGCGGCGCGCGCGGCGTCCAGGCCGACGCCTCGCCCGGACACGGACGTCACTTTATCGGCAGTGCTGAAGCCCGGAAGGAAAAGAAACTCCATGACCTGCTCCTCAGCCATGGCCGCGGCTTCTTCCTCGGACACAAGTCCCGCCGCTACGGCCTTCCGCCTCACCAGTGCCGGCGTCCTTCACCTCCACCACCTTGCTGCCTTCCCTGGCCGCCCGCAAGGTCACCCTCCCAACTGCCGGCTTTCCCACCTTCAGCCGCTCCTCCGGGGCTTCGAGGCCGTGATCCACGGCGTTGCGCACCAGGTGCACCAAGGGGCTCGCCGATGGCCTGCATTACGGTCTTGTCGATTTCGGTGTCTTCCCCTTCCAGTTGCAGTTCCACCCTCTTACCCAGGTCCCTGGCGAGATCGCGAACCATGCGGGGAAACTTTTGGAAGACGAAGCTGGCGGGGAGCAGCCGCATCCCCATCACGGCGTCTTGCAGCTCGCGAACCCGCCGTTCCAGGGAGGCATGGTGTTCGCGGAGCTCCCTGGCGGCCTGAGGCGCGGCGTACTCGGCCTCCAGTCTTCTGGCCACGTAGGGCAGCGCATTGCACGCCACCACCAGCTCCCCGGCCAGCCCCATCAGCCGGTCGACCTTGGCCTCATCGATGCGCAGGGTTCTGCCCGAGGGGGTGCCCGCAGGCGCAAAGTCGCCCTGACCCCCGCTCCCCGCGTCGGCGCCGGCGCCGCGTGCCGCCGGTTGTGGCTCCGGCCGGCCACCGGCGCCTGCCACGGCCTCAAAGTCCGCCAGGAGGGCCTCGACTTCCCGCAGGTAGGAAGCGGTCTCGCCTCCGCCGCCGAACCCTTCCGCCCGCCGTTTGAGGTCTTGCCGGCCCAGGTAGGCGGCCAGGCGCCGGAGCACCGAAACAGTGGAACAATATAGGCGCGGATCATCTCCCGCAGAGGCGGCCTGGGCCAGGAACTCTTTCTGCTGCGCCAGGATCAGGCCAAGGACTTCTTTTTCTTCCCCGTCCAGGGACGGCGGGGCAGGAGCGCTTGTAAGCGGCGCCTCGGCGCAGGCCGTGCTTCTTCGCCTCCGGGCACCGGTTCTGGCCCATCGGCGCAGGTTTCGGCAAATACGGGATAGGCGGACAGCCGCAGCCCCGGCGGCGCGCCGACCACGGCCCGCAGTTTATCTTCCAGGTCCTGGCTGCTAAGCCCCGAGAGGACGCGGAACCGGAGACGCAGGTAAGCCGAGGCGCCGTCGCGCTCGACGTGGCAGCCCGCGTGGCAGCCCGCCACCTCGCCTGCCGAGGCAAGAACCTCGAGAACCGAGAAAAGGTTTGGCTCCGTCGCCGTCCTGGGGAGCTCGAGGCTAACCTCGTAGAGGCATGGCCAGCCCTCCGGTCTCGCCGGCGCTGCGGAGGGCGGAGACGCCTCCCTCAAGAGGGCCGCCAGCTCGGCCAGCAGCTCGTCCCGCTCAGGAAGGTCCAGGTCGGCGGTCTGCCTCTCGGCGGCGTCCAGGAGAAGCTCAAATGCCCGGGCCGCTGCCCCGGCAAGGCGCTCCGAGGGGCCTATGTATCCGTCTCTCACCCGTGCCAGGAGGAGTTACAGCTTTTCGATAACCTCACCCCACGCCGTCAGGCCGCAGCCGGCGGCCAAATCGGCCAACTCCTGGCACCTGGCAGCCAGTTCCCCTGCCGCCCGCCGGGCGCCCTCGCCGGCCAGCGCGACGGCCAGGAAACCGGTTCGATCGAGCGCTTTTGTAATTCTCTCCCCATGCTCCGCCAGGCTCTGCCTCACCCCGGTGAGCATTTTTGCCAGTATCTTCAGCCTTTCCGGTTTGACCGGCTTGACCAGGTAAACACGTTTGCGCCGGCCCGGTAGCCTTCCAGGCGATCGTTGTCCCTCGCCTCCGTGGAGATTATGGCCACCGGCGTGCCGGCCGTCCTTTCGTCCTCCCGTAGATGCCGCACGAACTCGTAGCCCGGCATCTTCGGCATGTTCACGTCCACGATGAAAAGGTCGTATTCCTCCCGGGCCGCCTTTTCCAGGGCTTCATACCCGTTGTCCGCATGCTCCACATGAAAGCCCGCCTCTCCCAGCACGGAGGCGCAATAACCGCGTACGGTTGCCGAATCGTCAACGATCAAAACCCGCTTTTTCAACGCCGTCACCTCATTTTTGATAGATAATGGCGTCGCGAAACCTTCTCAGCTTGAAAATCGGGGCGATTCTGCTCATCGATTCCGAGTGCCCGAGAAAAATGAAGCCGCCCGGCCTCAAGGCGTCGTAAAAGTAGAGGGCGGCCTCCCGCCGCGAAGCATCGTCGAAATAGATGAGCACGTTGCGGCAGAAGATGGCATCAAAATCCCTCATCGATCTCATGCCGTCGCGGTCGAGCAGGTTAAGGTGGTAAAACCTCACCTGGCGCCGCAGCTCGGGAACTACCTCAAAATCGTCGCCGGACCGGCGAAAATATTTGTTCAGATATTCCTCCGGCACCTCGCGGGGGCCGTAGGTTCCTTCCCTGGCCCTTTCCAGCACCTCCGTGTTGATGTCGGTGGCGTGCACCTCCCAATGCACCGGCCCGTCGGGAAGGCCCGCGGTCATCTCCTGCAGGATGATGGCCAGGGTGTAAGCTTCCTCGCCGGTCGAGCAACCGGCCGACCAGACGCGGACGCGGCGCGGGGCGCTACTGTTCTGGCCGACCAGTATCTCGGGAATGACCTCCTCGGCAAAGCACTTAAGCTGGTGGTACTCGCGGAAAAAGTGGGTCTCGTTCACGGTGAGGGCGTTCATCAGTTCCTGGAATTCCCGGCCAGAAGTGTCGAAGCGCATCCAGGCGAAGTAGGTGCGGAAATCATCGTGCCCGGTGGCCCGCATGCGCGCCTCGACCCGCTTCTCCACGTAG
>NZ_JBRAIN010000062.1:0-6781 GCF_052743955.1 Thermodesulfitimonas sp. | reverse complement strand
AGGCCCATTTCGCCCAGGAACTCCACCGCCGCCACGACGTTTATTTCGGGGTCTGAGGCCACCACCCGGCGCAACAATTCGACCGCTTCCTTGCAGCGCAGCTCGCCGAGCACGTTGACCGCAAGTATGCGCACGTCCGGGTCTTAGTCGTCCAGCAGCCGGCGCACCGCGCCCAGCGACTTGTCCTCCAGAACCTGGAGCACTTCGACGGCCGCGTTCCGAACGTAGGCGTCGCGGCTGCGCAAGAGCTCCGCGCAGCGCGCCGCCACGGTCTCGGTGCCGATGGCGATGAGGGAGCTGATGATGGCCTCCTGCACGGCCCGGCTTGGCTCCCGGGTCAGCCTTTCGACGAGGCAGTTCACCACCCCGTCCTCCGGATACCGGGAAAGGTCCAGGGCCGCCCGGTATCGCTCTCCTTCCTCGGGATGCTCCCTTAGCGTGCTCATCAGACACTGCATCTTTTCCGCCTTCAACCCCGGCATACCCCCTCGACTATGCGCTGCGCGATGTGGTACGACGGGGCGAGCACCTCCGCCCCGCCGCGCAAGTACGCCTCCTTGGGCATGCCCCACACCACCGCCGTCTCCTCCGCCTCGGCGATGGTGTAGCCGCCCCGCTTCCTGATTTCAACCATGGCCTCGGCGCCGTCGCTTCCCATGCCGGTAAGCAGCACCCCGACTACGTCCCGCGCCGCGACGTGCTCGAGAACGGAGCGCATGGTCACGTCTACCGATGGGAAATAGAGGGTGTCGGCGGGCTGGCGGCTCAGCCTGGCGACGAGGCGCCCGTTTGTGCCCGGGCCCACCTTCAGGTGCCACCCGCCCCTGGCCACAAGCACCCTGCCCGGTGCCAGCTCGTCCCCGTCGGCCGCCTCCTTGACCGCCAGCTGGCACGCCCGGTCCAGGCGCTCGGCAAGGGAGGCGGTGAAGCTTTCCGGCATGTGCTGCGCCAAGAGCACCGCCGCCGGCAGGTCGCCTGGAAGGTAGGGCAGGATGTCGATCAGCGTGCGCGGCCCCCCTGTCGAAACCCCGATCACCACCACCTTGAAGCCGCGGCGTGCGGCGCGGCTTGGCCCCCGCCGCCTTGACCTTGCTCACTATCTCCCGCTGCAACTGCTTGATCCCCAGGGATATCGTGCCGCCCGGCTTGCCGACAAAGTCGACGGCGCCTAGTTCCAGAGCTTCGATGGTGGTGAGCGCGCCCTCCTGGGTGAGAGAGGAGATCATCACCACCGCGCAGGGCGCCTCAAGCAGGATGCGCTGGAGAGCGGTGAGCCCGTCCATCTTCGGCATGTTGACGTCCAGGGTGACTACGTCCGGACGCAGTTCCTTCGCCTTGGCCACCGCCTCCTCGCCGTCGCGGGCTACGTCGACCACTTCTATCTGCGGGTCGGCGGCCAGCATCTCCCGCAGGCACTTGCGCATGAAGGCGGGGTCGTCAGCCACCAGCACCCGTATCCGCTTCGCGTTCCACGCGCCGCTCAAATTCGGCCAGCTCCTCCTTTTCCCCAAAGGAAAGAACTTCCCGTACGTCCAGCACGATGATCAGCCGCTCGCCGCCGGCGGCCTTGGCTATGCCCCTGATGAAACGCGTGTCCACGTTCGCAGGAAGGATCTCCGGAGCAGCCTCCACGCTGGCACGGGGGCACCTTGATCACTTCCCGGACCGCATCGACCACGATACCCGTGAGAACCCCTTCCATTTCGACCACGACGATGCGCGTGTATTCGTCCCTGCTTTTGGCAGTCATCCCGAAACGTTTGCGTAAGTCGATTACCGGAATGACGGTGCCGCGCAGGTTGATTGCCCCTTCCACAAAGTGCGGCGCCCTGGGCACCGTGACGATCTCCGGCACGCGGATGATCTCCCGGACTTCGGTGATGCCGGCGGCGAACTCCTCTTCGCCCAGCCTGAAGGTGACGAGCTGCTCTTCCTCCTCGCCGGTGCCGGCTCCCCGCTGTTCTGCGTTCTCTCCAGTCTCGGCCATGGCCGTCACCTCCAAGAGGTCGCCAGAGGCAAGCAGCCTCTCTGCCGCAAGCACGTAGACCAGCCGCTTGCCCTCAGCCAGTTTGCATACGCCGCTAATCCCTTCTTCCGAGGCCGAGCGCAGCAAGGCGGGCACGGGATCTATGACCGTTTTCGGCACCCGCAGCACTTCGGCCACCGCATCCACCACGAGGCCCACCGTTGCCCCTTGCTGTCCCTGGCCTGCGGAGCGCAGGTTCACCACCACTACGCGGGCCCGGTCGTCCAGTTCTCCATCGCCCAATCTAAAGGGCGTGCGGAGGCTCACCACCGGCAGGACCCGGCTCCGCAGCACCATTACCCCGGCGACGTATTCCGGCGCGTTCGGCACCCGGTTTATGCTTTCCGGGAGGTGCACTATTTCCTGCACCGCTGCTATGTCCAGGCCGTATTCCTCCGCGCCCAGGCGGAAGCTGACAAGCTGGACCTCCTCTTTTTCTTCTCTTTGGCGTTCCTCCACGCGGCCGGTGTGAACAGCCGTTCTCTCCTCGCGAGCCTTCCCCCGTATTCCTCGCCCTTCATGAGCTTCGCGGCGTCGACCAGGAGAACCAGGCGCTCGCCCCCGGAAAGCCTGGCCACGCCGCGCAGGAATTCCGCCCTGGCCCCCGTCTCCCTGACCTTTTCGATCTCCCCGGCGGCAACGTTGACCACTTCGGAAACCCGGTCGACGATGAAACCGATCCGCCTGGCGCCGTCATCCAGGACAATCACGCGGCTCGTGTCTCCCGGCGGCCGTTTTTCCAGCCCGAACTTGACCCGGGTGTCGACGACGGCCAGTATGTCTCCGCGCAGGTTGGCCAGGCCCTCGAAATAGGGCGGGTCCGGGGGACTTTAACCATCCCCGGGACCCGGATTATTTCCTGTACGTACTCGATGTCGATGCCGTAGACCTCGTCGCCCACGTGAAAGGTCACGCATTGCCTGGCGCCGCGTGCACCGTTGTACGCCACGTCTCTCCCCCCTTGCGCTCTAGAGCTGCTGCAGCTCGTCCGCCAGGGCGGCGATCTCTTCAATGGCTCTGGAGAGCTCCTGCATGCCCTGGGCCTGCTGTTTTACTGCCGTAGCGGCTTCCTCTGCAGCCGAAGCGGACTCCTGTGCCGCCTGGGCAATCTGATCGACGGCCTTGCGCGACTGCTGCACTGCCGCAACGATTTGGGCCGCGTCTTCGTTGATCTCCCGCGCGCCTGCAAGGATCGTCTTCATATCGGCCTCGATGCGCACCAGATCCTCGGCGGTCTTCTTGGCCTTTTCCACTTCTTCCCTGGTCGACTCCCCGACGGCCTCGATGTCCTTGAGCACCGTGCTGACCTGGTCCTGGATGGCCTTCACCAGGTCTTTGATCTGGTCGGCGTTTCGCGCACTGTCCTGGGCCAGGTTGCGGATGTCCGATGCCACCACGGCAAATCCCTTGCCGTATTCGCCGGCGCGCGCCGCCTCGATGGCCCCGCTGACCGCCAGCATGTTCGTCTGGATGCCCACGGTAACGATGGTGTCCACGATCTTGTCGATCTGTCTGGCCCGACCTTCCAGGACCTTCACTTTCTTAACGTTCTCTATGTTGGCCTCAAGGGCCAGGGAAATTCCCCGGATAAACTCGTCTACGTTAACCTTGTTGCGGGCCAAGATGGCGGCAAGGTTCTCCGCCTTCTCTAGCGAGGCGGCGGCCCGCTCGCTGATGAACTTCACTCCGCTCTCTATCTGGGCTGCGGCGCTGGCGGACTCTTCGGCCGCCTTGGCCTAGGCCTGGGCGCCCCGCGAGATCTGGTCGAGGGCCGCCATGATCTCCTGCGCGGACCGGCTGGCCTCTTCGATGGCGGCAGAAAGCTCCTCCGCAGCCGCCGCCAGCCCCTCGGCCGACTTGGACACATCGGTGGAGCGCTTGAGTTCCTCGGCCGTCTCGGCAAGCTCGTTGGCGGAGGTGCCGATGTCGCTCAAGGCCCTGGCCTGCTGGTCGACGGCCTTGAGGGCCTCCTGGGAACCCTTGCCTGTTTCTCGGCGGCCTTGGCTATCTCCGAAGCCCCCTGCTGGAAGACTTCGACGCTGCGCATGGACTCCTGAGAGAGGTTGTTGATTTCCACCGCCGCGGCCACTACCTCTTCCGTGGCGCTCGCCGCGGTGACCAGTTCCTCGGTGAGGGCCTTGCTCTTCTCCACCTCCTGGCGAGCGGTAGCCGCGGCCTAGTTGATGGCTTCGGCCACCTCTCTGACGTCCTGCTGGATGGCGCCAATGAGCTCACGAATGTCGTTGGCGGCCTTTTCCGAGGTCTCGGCGAGGGTGCGGACCTCGTCGGCCACCACGGCAAACCCCTTGCCGTGCTCTCCCGCCCTGGCCGCCTCGATGGCCGCGTTAAGCGCCAGGAGGTTGGTCTGGTCGGCTATCTTTACCACCGCCCGCACGATCTCGCTGATGTTGTCCGCACGAAAGCTGCTCTGTGGCCGTGGCGATGCGTTCCGCCATTTGCTGCTGCTTGGCAAAGGTCCTGGCTTGTTTGCGCTGGGCCTCGAGCTTCCGCTGGTCGACCTGCCTGGCAGCAGGCTCGGCCTTGGTTTCAACGTGCGGCACTTCCAATTTAGTCGTCGGCGGCGCCAATTTTCTTTCTTCCATAACCAATTCCTCCTTGAGATTAGTTATCATTGTCGTTTTTTTTGGACAACTAAGCAATGGGCCTAACCGCCCAAAGGCTCAGGAAACACTGCAACACCTCCGGATCGAACTACCCGCTGCTCGAAGATATAATCTCTAGCGCCTGCCCGGGCTCGACCGGCTTGCGATACCGCCTGTAGCTGGTCAAAGCGTCGAAAGCGTCTGCTACCGCGATCATGCGCGCCACCAGCGGTATCTCCCCCCCGGAGAGACCGGCCAGGTAGCCCTTGCCGTCGTACCTTTCGTGGTGGTAAAGGGCACCTTTGACCACCACGTCAGCAAAACCCAGGCTCCGCAGCAGCATGGCCCCGATCTGCACGTGCTGTTTCATTTCCGCCCAGTCTGCCTCGGTGTACTTTTCCGCAGACTTCAGCAGCTGGTCGGAGATGCCGATCTTGCCAATGTCGTGAAGCAACCCGGCGTCAGAGTACAGCCGCCTTTCGTGCTCTCCCAGCCCCCACGCCTCTGCCAGGCGCAGCACGTGGCCCGACACGTTCTGGGAGTGAACCGCGCTGATCCTGTCCCTGGCAGCCAGCGCAAAGAACAGCGCGCGGCCGAGGTCGGCAGCCAGCTTTTCCTGAGGTGCCTGCTGGATCTATAACCTCACCTCCTTAAACCAATTGGGTGCAAAAATGCGCTCACCGCTTATGCAAAAAATATAGGCAGGCACGTCACAGTCACAAACTAACTGTGCGCGCCTGCCCGATCGCCAACAGCACAGATAAGGAACGAGTGGCTCCTGACCGTCAAGCAACTAGGGCGGAGCTTTGATTGATTGTTTGATTGATTGATTGCAAAATCATTGCCACTCCGTTCCCTCTTCTACCGGCGCTTCCCGGTCCAGCCCGCTTCATCCACTAACTCCATCTTCCCTGGTTGGGCGACACCTGCTTTCACGTGCGTATTGCAACCGGTCTGGTTGGTCAACGCATCTGAACCGACCGGAAGCCGACAAGAATTACCAATTTGTGCCCCTTTCTCGGGGTGAATATAATACGACGACGACCGACAAATTCCTCCCGGATTTCCTGTAATAAGCCAAGAATTTTTCCGGTTGCCCAGGCTTGCCTATCTCCATATAGCCCCGCGCCGATGGGCCTTAGCGCCGCCTCTTCATTGGGGGGAGATCCCTACCACCCTTTCGGTCGCGGCGGATCTGCCGATAAACGTATCGGTAAGCGACCTGTTCCGGGTAAAGGGCAGGCAGTTCCTTCGGCAGCTCTGCGAACTGCCCGAAGCGGAGAGGATAGTCCTGGCCTAGAACTTCAAAGTCCTCGAGGCCCTGGAGGCGAAAATGGCGGCTATTGAAGAAGAGTTTGACCATGGGGCTATTGCTCTGCCCGGCGTCGAAATCCTTTCAGCCATACCAGGGATAGTTCCCAAAGTGCGAGAGTTGGGCTAGGGCGGAATCGCTTCGGTCTGTCGGAGTATTAAGGAGCGAAACTCTCCAAAAGAGCGGCCGGCGAGAGAAGGCGGGAATTAGTGTGACTAAAAACGACCTGTCGCCCGCCCAAAGGAAGCAGTGGCCCGCCGATAGGCCACAGGTTACATACCCGTGTAGAACCATAGCGCATCCCGGCAGGCGCCGTGCCTGCCGGATTTGTTAACTGCGCGCGCCTGTAGAAACCCGTACCCCCACCCTGCTCGATCTACCGGGATATGGCGCACTACCGCCAGGCAGTCCACGGTATCAACCTGGCGTAAATCCAACCTAATTTCAAACGACGAGGGGGTTAGCCTATCTGCCGCAGGATGTGCCAGTGGGCGCCGCGGCTGCCGCGGCGGATCGCCTCCGCAAGGCGCAGGTTCTGGTTGTAGTTGTAGCTCCGGCCCGCCGCCGGCGCCATGAAGAGAAACCGCGCGTCGCGGCCTATCAGGCCGGACACAAGGGCCTCCGGCTCCGGACCAAGGGCCGAGGAGAGGTAGAACACCGGCTCAAGGTAGTTTTCGTTGCCTTCGACCCTGCCCCTGAGGTTTGGGTTGTCCGGGGAGAACCCCTCTTCCTCGACCAGGGCGGCCAGACCCGTGCCCGGGTAGATCCTCACCCCCACGGCCACCCCGATGGCGGTCACGGCCAGGCTCTTCACCACCTGTATGGTCTCGGCCACGGTCT
>NZ_JBRAIN010000061.1:0-11666 GCF_052743955.1 Thermodesulfitimonas sp. | reverse complement strand
CGGCACGAACCGCCTGAAGGAATCCCCGGGCCAAAGCCCTGGGGAGGAAGTCAATTCCACCCCACCTTCCTGTTGTTTAAGCCGCACCGTCAAAGCGTAAGACATCCCTGCCACTTTCGCCAGCGTACCTCCCTTTTTTGCCTGCACCAGGAAGGTTGAACCGTCGGCGAAGCACTGGGTTTCAAAATCGCGGCGGAACCAGAGAACAATCGCGCGGCTGAGCTCCGCGGCGGTGATTTTTATCCGGTAGATACGTAGCGCCAAAGGCCTTCCCTCCGCCTAAAGTATCAGCATCGCGTCCCCGAAACTGTAAAAACGGTACCGCAGTCGAACCGCTTCCCGGTAAGCCCGCAGAATCTTCTCGCGCCCGGCAAAGGCCGCCACCAGCATCAGTAGCGTTGAGCGCGGGAGGTGAAAGTTGGTGATGAGGGCGTCAACTACTTTAAACCGGTAACCCGGATAGATGAAAAGATCCGTCATTCCGGCTCCTGCGCTCACTCTGCCGCCTTCATCCGCAACCGTCTCGAGGCAGCGCACAACCGTTGTACCTACGGCAATCACGCGGCGTCCTTCCGCCTTCGCCTGGTTTACGGCCACCGCCGTCGCCTCCGGCACAAAGTATTCCTCCCGGTGCATCCGGTGGGCCGCAATGTTCTCCTCCCGCACCGGCCGGAAGGTATCAAGCCCGATGTGCAGCACCACCGGCACCACCCTAACGCCCATCGCCCGAAGCGTCGCGAGCAGCTCCGGGGTGAAGTGAAAACCCGCCGTCGGCGCCGCAGCGGAACCAACCTCCCGGGCATAAACCGTCTGGTAGCGTTCGGGAGCCGAAAGCTTCTGCTTGATGTACGGCGGTAGCGGCACCTCCCCTACCCGCTGCAATACATCCTCGAAGGACCCCGTGTAGTAAAAACGAATGAAGCGCCCACCCGTTTCGGTACGTGCAACCACTTCACCGGTAAGCCACCCGCCGCCGAAAACAAGCCGGGTCCCCGGAGGCACCCGCCGTCCCGGCCGCACCAGCGCTTCCCATTGGTCCTGCCCTACCGCGCGCAGCAGCAGCACCTCCACCCTGCCCCCCGTGCCCTCTTTTACCCCGTAAAGCCGCACGGGTAGCACCTTCGTCTCGTTTACCACCAAGAGGTCCCCGGGAACAAGATACGCTACGATTTCCCGGAAAATCCGGTGTTCAAAGTCCTCCCGGTCCCGGTAAACCACCAGCAGGCGGGACGCGTCCCGCTGGGGAAGCGGCTCCTGCGCAATAAGTTCGGGCGGTAGTTCGTAATCAAAATCGCTCGGTTTAAGCAAAGTTTTTGGACCCGCTTCCCTCCCACGGGAAAGGTGCTTCCATCTCCCCGCGCAAAATTTCGCCTATTCGCGCCGCGTCTATTTCCTGGTGCGCGGCCCGCTGGGCCAGAAACCACCAGGCGGCTTTCAGGCTCCTCTCCCAGAAGAGCGCGTCGGAAACCGCCGGACCGACCCCGTACCGCGCGCGCCAGCTGTCAGGGTCGTAGAGCAAACGCAAAACGGTCCAGGCTCCTGTTTCATCAAGCCATGCCGACCAGTCAAGCCTCTCCTTCGCCTCCCGGAGAAAGTGCAGGAACTGCTCCGCCCGCACCATATCCTCCGGCGTGACCCCTTCCCGGCCCAGCCACTCTGCGGGCCGGTAGTGCGGCGCCTCCGGGTCAAAGCCATGACAAGACGCGGCGTGCATGAGTAGATAGCCCCGCTCGAGCCGCCCATCATCCCCAATCGCCACGATCTCCCCCACGGGAAAGGAGCGGCAGACCCGCGGCCGGCAGCGGTAAATCAGGCACCGGCCATCCCCGGACAAGAAAGGGCAGCGCCCCCGCCGCACAAGACAAACCACGGGGAGGGGATGCTTTTCCCCCCGGTAAAAGGTGCAGACCTTGAGGAGCTCGCCCGTAGCGACCCCAACCCCCCGCGCGATCCGCAAGAGGTCCCAAGGGTCAACCCGGATCGTAGTGGCAGCGCAACACCGCCCCCAGCATTCGGGCTTACAGGTGAAAGGGAAAGTGTCACTGGGGGCGAGAAGCTGGTATTTCCCTGAACCCGCCAATTCGGGGTCACCACCTCGCGTTTCACTTGCCAAAAGCTTATACTACGGAAACCGGACGGTCAAGTGTACCGCCCACCCCCCAGACCGTATTTTCTACTTACGCTTTCAGCGCAGCCGCCGGACGGTCCAGACGGCAGCGGCGAGGCAAACCGCCACGTAACCAGCGAGACCGGCAAGAGAGACGAGCGGTAGCCCCTTGCCCGCCGCCAGCGCACGCAGGGCGTAGCTGGTGTGGGTGAGGGGCAGGCAGTAGATGAGGTCGGCCACCACCCGGGGCAGGTTTTCCGCCCGGAAGAAGGTGCCGCAGAGGAAGGCCATCGGCAGGATGACGAAGGTACTGAAGTTGGACATATCCTCGTGGGAGGGCACCGTCATCGCCGCCACCACCCCAAGAGCAGCGAAGAGAAAACAGGTGAGAAAGATAACGGTAAAAAACCCTACCCCCGCCGCTGGCCGGGCGCCAAAAAGGAACCCGAGGACCAGGATAATGAGCGCCGCCACCAGCCCCCGGACCGTCCCAGCCAGCACCTTGCCCAAAACGAAGGAGAAACTGCTGACCGGGGCGAGGAGGTACTCCTCCAAGGTCTTATGGTAGAGGCGGCTCATATTGAGCGAAACCCCCACGGCGTTAAAGCTCACCGTCATCGCGCTAAGCGCAATGATCCCGGGAACGACAAAATCCAGGTAGGAGCCGCCGTTTACCGTAATGTTCCGCCCAAGGCCCCAGCCGAAAGCGACGAGGTACAGAAAAGGGCTTATGAGACGCGTGGCGATGAATTTCCAGAAGCTCCGCCGAAAGACGAGCATCTCCCGCCAGAAGACGGTGTAGAAATCTAACATCAGTCCCGCACCTTCCTTCCGGTCAATTTCACAAATACGTCTTCCAGGGTCGCCTCCCGGATCGTCACCGCTTCGCTTAAGCTACCGGCGTAGCCGACCGCCTCCTCCCGGGTACCGAAGAAGGCGTAGGTGGCGCCCGCACCGTCGAAGCCTTCCACCACGAAGCGGCCCACTTGCTCCTTCAGCGCCGCCGGGGTGCCCAGCGCAATGAGCCGCCCCCGGTCCATAATCCCGACCCGGTGGCAGAGAGCTTCCGCTTCCTCGATATAGTGGGTGGTGAGGAACACCGTGACGCCCTCCCGGTTCATCCGCCGTACCAGGTCCCACATCCGCCGCCTGGTCTGGGGGTCAAGGCCCACCGTTGGTTCGTCCAGGAAGAGCACCTTTGGTTTGTGCAAGAGCGCCCGCGCAATCATCAGCCGCCGCTTCATCCCGCCGGAGAAACGGTTCACGAACTCGTCAGCCCGGTCGGCCAGCTCCACAAAAGATAAGAGCTCCTCGATCCGCCGCTGCCGCTCCGCCCGCGGGATTTTGTACAGGCGCCCGTGGAGCTCCAGGTTTTCCCGCGCGGTAAGCTCCTGGTCTAAGTTCATGTGCTGCGGCACCACGCCGATCGCGTGGCGCACCCGCGCCAGGTCCCGCTGGACCTCGTACCCGGCGATGTAGGCTTCTCCGGCACTCGGCCGGGTGAGCATCGTCAGCATCCGGACGGTGGTGGTCTTCCCGGCCCCGTTGGGGCCAAGCAGACCGAAGATCTCACCCCTTTCGATCTTGAGGGAAAGCTGGTCCACCGCCCGGAGGCTTCCGAAATCTTTAGTCAACCCGTTGATTTCAATCAATCCGTTACCTCCCTAAACAGATAGAAAGGCCTGCCCGCACTCACGTCAATCCTTACCCCTGCAACTTATAAGCGGCGCCTGGGAAAGTCCCGGCCTCTCTATTTCTTCTGCAGCCGGGCAACCCCTTCCTGCCAGCCGGCCGCTTCCCAAGGCCGAATAATAAAAGGACCGCCAGAGATAACCTTCCGGTAACCTCCGTGGTCCCTTTGTCCCTCTTTGGCGTGGAAAAAGCAGAACGCGGCGCAGCCTCCAGAGATCCTTAGCTCTTCGGTGCCGCAGACGGGCTCCGGCCCGCCTTTTTAAGCGAGTATACGCGAAGAAACGGTACCCGTCAAGACCGGCGCGCCTGAGCGACGAATTTCCGCCCCCGGCAGGCTGGTTGCCGCTGCTAACGGCAAATTATCCCGTCCCTTGCAACCGCCCAAACGCTGCAAGATGCCGTTTGCCATCCACACAAAAACCGGGCGGGAAAATTTTTCTCAAGTTGTTAGTTCGACTTCAGAACGCCGCTTAGGGCACTTAAAAAACCTTTGACGCCCCAACCGCCGATTAAAATTGACCCTTTAAAGGCTCCGTGCTGTAATGCTCTGCATAGAATGCAGCGCCACGGAGTTGATAAACGGCGCCCAGGCGATAGAAGAAGCCAACTGGCGCCGGCAGCTACAGCTCGGCGTTGAGCTTTTGCCGGTAGGGGATTTCTCCCTCTACGACCACGTACTCGATACGGCCCTGATGTTTGGCCTCATCCCGGCGCGCTTTAAGCCCCTAGCGCAGAAAACGGCGGCCTCGACCTTTACTTCGCGCTGGCCCGCGGCACGGAAGAGACACCGGCGCTGGCGCTGCGGAAGTAGTTCGATACCAACTACCACTACTTGGTACCGGAGTGGGACCAAGAAACGCAACCGGTGCTCTCCCGCAACCTGCCGTTAGACGCCTTCCGCCGGGCGCAGCGGCTGCTCGGCATCGCTGGCAAACCGGTCGTCTTAGGGCCCTTCACCTTTGTTAAACTTTCCCGCGTGGCCGACTGGCAGCGGGCGCTTGAGGCGATCATCCCTCCCTACGTCCAGATGCTGCAAAAGATGGAAGCGGCCGGGGTGACGTGGGTGCAGGTAGACGAGCCGGTACTCGTCTGCGACGTAACCGCAGCCGAGTTAAAGGCGTTAACCGCGACTTATACGGAACTCGCCCGGCACCTTAAAAACCTGAAGATCATGTTGCAAACCTATTTCGGGAGCGCCAACTGGTTCTCCTACTTGATCGCCCTGCCGGTAGCCGGTATCGGCCTCAATTTTGTCCGCGGTCGCCGGGGAAACCTGGCCAATCTTGAACACTACGGTTTTCCGCCCGATAAGGTATTCGGCGCCGGGATCGGGGACGGGCGAAACGTCTGGCGGACGAATATAGAAGAGGCGTTACGCCTCCTCGAAAGGCTGCAATCCTTTGTGCCGCGCGAAAGGCTCTGGCTGCAGCCCTCCTGTAGCCTCCTTCACCTGCCGGTTACCACCGCCGGGGAAAACTCCCTTCCCCCGGCCCTCCGGGAAGCGCTTGCCTTTGCCGATGAGCGGCTCGCTGAACTCGCCATTCTCAAACGCGCCCTGACCGAAGGGACCGGTACCGTAGATAGAGAGATTACCACCGCTAACCGCGCCCTCCGCACCCTGGAAATGGTGGATCACCGGTGCATCCCGGCCGTCCGGGCGCGCGTAGCGGCGCTCAAAGAAGAGGATTTCTCGCGCCCCACCCCGTTTGCTGAGCGCAAGGAGTTACAAAAGCGCCGCCTCGGCCTGCCGCCGCTGCCCACCACCATCGGCAGTTTTCCCCAGACTCCCGACGTACGCGCGGCGCGGGCGCGTTTCCGGCGCGGTGAACTGGGCCGCCAGGAATACCAGGCCCTCATCCGGGAGAAAATCGCGGCCTGGATTCGCCTTCAGGAGCGTATAGGGATAGATCTTCTCGTCCACGGGGAATTCGAGCGGAGCGATATGGTGGAATACTTTGCCGCCCAGCTTCCGGGCTTTGCCCTCACCGCCAACGGCTGGGTGCAATCCTACGGCTCTCGCTGCGTCAAACCGCCTATCCTTTACGGCGACGTCTGGCGGAGCCAGCCGCTAACGGTCGCCGAAACGACCTACGCCCAATCCCTGACCAGTAAACCGGTCAAGGCGATCCTTACCGGACCCGTAACCTTCCTTAAATGGTCCTTCGTGCGGGAGGACCTCAGCGAGCAGGAGATCGCCTACCAGTTAGCGCTCGTTATTCGGGACGAGATCCGCGACCTCGAAAGGGAAGGGATCGCCGCCATCCAGATCGACGAACCCGCCTTCCGTGAGGGGCTGCCGCTGCGGGCCAGGGACCGCGAACGCTACCTATACTGGGAAGAAGTCGTGTAGTCCCACCAGCCGCCCGTTGGCCAACTGGAAGCCCAGCGCCACCACCCGCGGCGGCCCGTCAAAGCGCGTGGGCCGGGCATCGGCCATCGCCACCGGCATCAGCGGCCCGCTGTGCGACCCCCGCATCCACCCCGAAACAAGGTGCGGGAAGGCAAAGGGTTCCAGTACCTTGCCCACCGAAGGATAGCCGTTCTGGCAGCGGACGATGTAGACCGGGTCGTCCTTACCCACATAGCGGCCGGCAATGAGGTTCAGCCGCTGGGTGCTGGACGCCGCGGCGATTTCGCCCGTCCCCCGGTGAAAAACCCGCTTCACCGCGTACCGGCCGGGAGCGCCGATGAAAACCAGCAGGTCGTAAAGGTCTTCCGGGCAGGAAAGGACGACCTTTCTGTTCTCCACCAGATCCCGGACCTCAAAGTCGAAACCGCAGTGCATCTTCGGGTCGATAATCAGCCCGATGGTATTGAAGGGATCGGCAAAGATCTTGTAAAGGGGCAGGTTCCAGGCGCCGGCTCCGTCTTGTCGACCATTAGAACTACAACCGGTTCGCTCTCCCGCTCCTCCACCTCGATCTCCGCCACCCCCGGCCCTAGCCCTTTAATGTTACCGGAAAAGGCGTCGGCTAAAAGGTCCTGTCCGGCACCATAGAGCTTGAGTTTCTTCGCCACCTCGGTGCAGGCCGTAAAGGTGTCCCACGCGAGCTGGTGGATCTCGCCGCTGTTTACGCCCCCTGGTGTGGGTCATGATCAGGTTTACGTTGTCCCCCACGGGAACCACCCGGTAATCGATGAGGAGCGGGTGACCTTCAAGACAGCCCCGCGCCTTCTCGATTACCTCCGGATGCACCGCACTGTGTCCCACAAAGCCACCGATATCCGCCTTAATCACGCTCAAGGTCACCTTAGCCATTCTTTTTCCCCTTCCTTTCAACTGCCTTTTTTACCGTTTGCGCCACGTCTTGCGCCGTAAGGCCGTATTGAGCCAAAAGCTCCGCCGGCTTGCCCGACTGGCCGAAGGTATCCCTGATTCCCATCCGGAGCACGGACACCGGCATCGCCGCGGCGAGCGCCTCACTGACCGCGCCGCCGCGCCCGCCAATGATGCTGTGCTCTTCCACCGTTACCACGGCGCGGCTGCGGGCCGCATACGCGAGAAGCGTCTCCGTGTCGAGAGGCTTGAGTGTGCTTACGTTGAGCACCGCAGCCTGGATGCCTTCAGCCGCTAACTTTTCGGCTGCCGCCAGCGCCACTCCCACCATCAACCCGCACGCACAAATCGTCACGTCGTCCCCCTCCCGGAGCACCGTAATCCGCCCGATGGTAAAAGGCTTTTCGGGCGGCGTGACGACCGGTGCCGCCGGCCGGCCCAGGCGGAGATAGACCGAACAACCTTCCCACGCCGCCGCCGCGAAGGTGGCCTGGGAGGCCTCGTAGGCGTCAGCCGGCACCACCACCGTCATCCCTGGCATCGCCCGCATAAGCGCCAGGTCGTCCACGGCCTGGTGCGAAGCCCCGTCCTCCCCAACCGTGATCCCGGCGTGGCTCGCCGCGATCTTCGCGTTGAGTCCCGGGTAGGCCACCGACTGAAAAATCTGGTTCAGCGCCCGCTGCGTGGCGAAGATGGCGAAGGTCGACGGGAACTCCCGCGCAAAACCCGCTGTCTGGGTGGACTTGGAGAGATCCGCATCCAGCACCACCACCCGTTCGTCCCCGCGGCCCAGTTCTACCAACGCCCGGCCGTAGCCCTCCCGGGTCGCTAACAAAGGCCCGCTGCTCACCGCCACGTCGCCTCTCCCCTTTCCTGCAGCTCTTTCAGCGCCTGTTCCCCCTGCTCGCGGTTCGGCGCCCTACCGTGCCAGTCGACTTGGTTCTCCATAAAGGAAACCCCTTTACCCTGTCACGGTCCGGGCGATAATCGCCGTCGGCCGCTGGGCGTAGCCCACGCTTTCTAAGGCAGGGAGGAGCTCGCTAAAGTCGTGGCCATTAACCGTGATTACCGACCAGCCGAAAGCCCGCCACTTATCGGCCAGCGGCTCTAAGGCGAGCACCTTTTCCGTGGGCCCGTCGATCTGGAGCCCGTTGCGGTCTACCACCGCCACCAGGTTCCGCAGGCGGTAGTGGGCCGCCGCCATCGCCGCTTCCCAGACCTGTCCTTCCTGGCACTCCCCGTCGCCGAGGAGCACGTAAACCCGGTAGCCGCTTCCCCGAAGGCGCGCGGCCAGCGCCATACCGACCCCCACCGAGAGCCCCTGCCCGAGGGAGCCGGTTGACATCTCGACCCCGGGGACCTTCCGCATGTCGGGATGGCCCTGGAGCGGCGAACCAAGCCGCCGCAGATCCTCCAGCCAGCTGAGCGGGAAGAAGCCTCGTTCGGCCAGCGTGGCGTAAAGTGCCGGGGCGGCATGCCCTTTCGAAAGGACAAAGCGGTCCCGCTCCGGATCGTCCGGCTGGCGCGGGTCAACGCGCAGCACCCGAAAGTAAAGCGCTGTTAATATCTCGACCGCGGAGAAGGACCCGCCCGGATGCCCCGATCCGGCGGCGGTAAGCATCCGGATCACGTGCTGGCGAATGGCGCAGGCCTTCCGCTCCAATTCTCGGTACCTACCCGGAGCGGGGAACTTAACCGCCGACGGCATAACGCTCCCTCCCGTAAGACTCCTTCTGCCCTCTTATCTGCTCCAACCGCGCCGCCAACAGGCAAAGAAGCGCCTAGTAAGGAATTACCTCCTCGCCTTTCACCCGCCGCAGCAGCGCCTCGGTGATTCCGAAGCCCATTCCCACTTCGCGCAGTTCCTCCCGGGTGAGAGGGCCGAGGATGGTGGTTACCCACATCTCGCGGCCCCCGTACCACTCCCGGGAAGAGTTAATCTTACCTGCTTCCCGGAGCTTCACCCCGGCCGGATTCGGCACGGGAGACGGCTCCTTCAACGGGACCCCGATTACGGCCCCGTCGCCCGCAGGCGGCAGCAGCGTGACCACCGTATCGGCGTACCACCACTGCGGCTCGACAAAACTCTGAGTATCCCACTGGCGCTGTCTTATCTCCCGGCGCACCTGCTCTACCGTATAGCCTCTATCGGCCGCGTCGCGCTGCACCTTCCACGCCACCTTAAGTTCGGGATGGGTATCGTAATAGACCCGGTAGTCGTACCTCGCCGCCAGCACCCCGAAACAGAAGGGGTGCAGCCCCTCGCAGATGATAAACGGCCGCGGCTCAACCCATTCCGGGTCGCCAAAATCCCCGGTATCGTGGTCGTAAACGGGTTTTTCAGCACCTTCTCTCCCTGCCGCAGCTGGTAGAGATGCTCGATGAAGAGCCCCAGGTTGTTCGCCCGCGGGTTAAGCGGGGTGATCCCAATCGCAGATCTCTTCCGGCGGTTCAGCGAGTGGTAGTCATCGAGCCCGATCACCGGTACCTTATCCGGCCCCAACAACTGGCCGAGTTTCCGGATAAGGGTGCTCTTCCCGGCGCCGCTGTCGCCAGCCACGCCGACTACAACTGGCTCCGTCCGCATCCTACATCCCTCCCCAACAAGATAATGCTGTGCGTAAAGCCTCCCGGGACTCCGCCGCCGCTGCCAGCGAGGTCCCCGCAACGACCGCCTCCACTGCCTCTTGAACCGCTTGCGCGCCCGCCCGGGTTCCTTTCGGGTGACCGTGGACCCCGCCGCCGAACTGGAGCAGCACATCACGGCCGAAGATACTCACCAGATCCGGAATATGGCCGGGGTGCAACCCTCCCGAAGCAACCGCGAGCACCGGCTTGATCCCCCGCCAGTCCTGCGGCGGCAAAGCGCTCTCCGCCCCGGGCAGCGCGCCCGTCTGGTTGCCGAGGGCCCGGTGACAGGCCAGCACCTCTTCCCGGTCGCCCTCCATCTTGCCCACCACCCTCCCGATGTGGAGCTGATCGACACCCGCCAGCCGGGCAAGTTTCGCCAGGACCAGCATACTGATCCCGTGGCGCCTGCTCCGGGCAAAACTGGCGTACATCGCCCGGTGGGCGTGGATCACCAGCCCCAGGTCTGCCCGGCGCAACGAGAGAAGCCCCGCAAAACCGGCGGTAACGATATCCACCATCACGTAGCGGCCGCCCTCCCGCTTCACCATCACGGCGCGGCGGAGCATCGTCTCCGTATCGCCCGTGACGTTGGGCAGGTAGGCCTTTTTCTCGCCAAGTTGCCGCCTCCGCCCGCGCACGCGCTTCCAAACAGCGCTTCACCCGCTCCTCAAAAGGAGAAAAGGGTTGGTCGGTGAGGTTCTCGTCGTCCTTCACGATATCCACTCCGCCGACAAAGGCCTCGTAAACAACCTTGGCCTGCTCCTCCGGGGTGAGGCCGCGCTTCGGCTTGACGATCGTGCCCACGAGCGGCCTGTCTTTAATCCCCAAAACCTCTCTCACCCCCGTCACCCCGAAGGCGGGTCCGGGACCGGCAACCAGCACCGGCGGCAGGTAGATGTCGTTAAGCCGCAAATTCTCAACCGCTTTCATCCCGAAAACGTTGCCGGCTACGCTGCTGAGAAACTGGGGTATATTCCCGGGCTCGAAGAGCGCCGCGGGATAGGCGATCGTCACCCTATTGCCTTCAATCCGGCAGACCCGCGCCCGCAGGTTTTCCCAGATCCGCGCTTGCATCGTGCACAGGTTCTCCGTCAGGTCCCGATGGAAGACTCCGAGGCCACCGCCCCTGCCGCCTCGAAGAGGTCGACACCTACCGCCAGCTCCACGTAAAAAGAAGCAAGGCAGTCGTTCGGCCCCGGCAGATAATCCAGGCTCAAAAAATCGCGGTAGCGCATTACCCTCGCCCTCCTTTTAACTCCCGCAGGCCGCGGCCGTCCCGGCTTGTTTGCCGGTAAGCGCCCGCCAATCGGCCAAGAAGCGCTCGATCCCGATATCGGTCAGCGGGTGCTTTACCATCTGCTTTAAAACCGCAAAGGGAACCGTAGCGATCTGCGCTCCGGCCTTCGCCGCCGCCAGCACGTGGAGCGGGTGCCGGATACTCGCCGCGATGATCGCGGTCTTAAACCCGTAACGCCCGAAGATCTCCGCCGTATCGCGGATGACTGCCAGCCCGTCGTGCGAAATGTCGTCCAGCCGCCCAACGAAGGGGCTAACAAAGGTCGCCCCGGCCTTTGCCGCGAGCAGCGCCTGGTTGGCCGAAAAAATCAGCGTCACGTTCGTCTTGATCCCCTCCGCCGCAAAAGCTCCTTTACCGCCTTCAATCCCTCCGCCGTCATCGGAATCTTCACGGCGGTGTTAAGCCCCCAAGCCGCGTAAGCGCGGGCCTCCCGGACCATCTCCGCCGCCGTGGTCCCTAACACCTCGACGCTCACCGGGCCAGGCACCAGCGCACAGATCTCCCGGGTTACCGCCGCTACGTCCGCCTGCCCGGCCCGCGCCAGGAGCGTCGGGTTGGTGGTTACCCCGTCAACCACGCCCCACGCGACCGCCTCTTTGATCTCCGCCACCTTCGCCGTATCGAGGAAGATGCGCATCCCTTTTCCCTCTCTGCCAAAGTTT